>JAZLMD010000134.1:0-2373 GCA_045598465.1 Acidaminococcaceae bacterium
CCATTACTATAATGTTTATCGTTGCAAGGACGGACGCTATATGACGGTGGGGACTATTGAACCCAAGTTTTGGCGGCGGCTTTGTGAGGTTTTGGAATGTCCGGGGATTTTGGACAGGCAGTTTGATTTTGACCACGAAGATGAACTGATCGGGATTGTGGGGGGACATATTGCCGCCAAAACTCAAAAAGAAAGGTTGGATATTATCGGCGATGAGGAGTTCTGTTTCACTCCGGTGCTGAATTTGCGGGAGGCCCTGGCTACCGAACTGACCGAAAAACAGCGGATGCTGCAAAAAGTTCAGGACCCGGAATACGGGGAGTTGCATTATTTGGGATATCCGGTGAAGATTTCCGGCTATGAAGCCCAACCGGTCCGTCGGGCTCAAAGGTTGGGTGAGGGAGAATAATCCTTTGCAATAATTATTGTTTGGTATTATAATATTAGAGTATTGTGGGGAGGAATTGGGGATATGAGGAAGATTGAATTATATATTCTTTCCCGAACCCGGGGGGAGGATGCAAGTCCCCCGGTGGAGCAGCGTGTGAATGGAGAAATGGCGGTAAAGGAGGGGGTGAAATATGCCTTCTACAAGGAAACTGCTGAGGGTATGGAAGGGGTCCGTACAACGCTGAAATGGAAGGACGGTTGGCTGGTAATCAGCCGTTCCGGGGCGGTGGAGAGCCGTCAGGAATTCCGGCCCGGCTACCGGTGCAGCAGTGTTTATAAGACACCCTATCTGACAATCCCTTTGGTGAGCACCACCAAGAAGTTGGTGATGACGGAACGGGGGGAAAAACACCGGTTGGAAGTGGAGTACGACCTGGCTCATGGGGATGACCACTACGGTCGGATGGAAATTATTATAGAAATTGAGGAAGTTGGAGAATGAATATTAAGGAAATTTTGGCTCAGGCCATTCAGGATGCAGTAAAAAAGGCCCAGGCGGTAGGAAAGCTTGGTGGCGGCGAGGTGGTTCTGCCGGCTCTGGAAGTGCCCCCCAACAAGGAGTTTGGCGATTTTTCCACTAATTTTGCCATGCAGAGCGCCAGGGTATTGAAATGTAATCCCAGAATTATTGCCCAGGCCATTATTGATAATTTGGATTGTGCCTATGTTGACAGGATGCAGATTGCGGGCCCGGGTTTTTTGAATTTTTACCTGAAACGGGACTGGCTTTATGTGATGCTGGGGGATATTATTAAGGCGGGGAAAGGTTACGGTAATCTTTCCGGACGGAATGAAGGCAGGATGCAGGTGGAATTTGTCAGTGCCAATCCAACTGGCCCGTTGCACGTGGGACATGGCCGTGGTGCGGCCTACGGCAGTTCCCTGTGCAATCTTTTGGAGGCGGCGGGCTATGATGTGCAGAGGGAATACTATATAAACGACGCCGGCAACCAAATGAACGGTTTGGCCAATTCCGTGGATTTGCGGTACCGGGAAATTTTGGGTGAAAAGATTGATGAGAAAGAATTGGTTTATCACGGTTATGACATTGTGGAAACGGCCAAAAGAATTGTGGACAACTACGGGGACAAATTTTTGAAACTCAGTCAGGATGAGCGGCGTAAAGAGTTTCTGACTTTGGCGTACAAGGAGAAACTGGCGGCGGTTCGGGAGGATTTGGCCAGGTTCAATGTTACCTACGATGAGTGGTTCAGTGAGAAAACTTTGCATGAGACGGGAGCCATCAAGGCGGCCTGTGACCTTCTGAAAGAGCGGGGTTACATGTACGAGAAGGACGGGGCTCTGTGGCTGAACGCCACCAAGCATGGGGATGACAAGGACAGGGTGGTTATCCGTGACAACGGTGTTCCCACTTATTTTGCGGCGGATATTGCCTATCACAAGAATAAATTTGAACGGGGGTTCAAGCACGTAATCAACATTTGGGGCGCCGACCATCATGGTTATGTGGCCCGGATGAAGGCGGCAGTGGGGGCCTTAGGTTATGAGCCAGAGCAGTTGGAGGTGCTGTTGTTGCAGATGGTGTCCCTTTACAGGAACGGGGAACATGTGGTGTTGAGCAAGCGAGCCGGCAATACCATTACCCTCAACGAATTGGTTGAAGAAGTGGGTGTGGATGCAACAAGATTTTTCTTTGTGATGCGGTCCATTGACAGCCAGTTGGATTTTGATTTGGGGCTGGCGGTGTCCGAATCCAATGATAACCCTGTGTATTACATTCAATATGCCCATGCCCGGATTTGCAGTATTTTCCGTCAAATTAAGGAGGCGGGCATTATGATTGAACCGGATCCAGATTTAAGTTTGTTGACGGATCCCACGGAGGTGGCCCTGATTAAAAAGTTGGGGGATTATCAGGATTTGATTGCCTCCGCCGCCGAGGATAGGGCGGTACATAGGGTG
>JAZLMD010000135.1:0-7875 GCA_045598465.1 Acidaminococcaceae bacterium
ACTATACCCACTATCCCTGGAATACCAAAAATACCGGCCACAAGGACAGTTACAATGTTCACAGGAACCATGAAATTTACCATTGCCCCCACCCAATTGACCCCCATAAGCATCACACAACCCAAAACCCCATTAAGTACAAGTTTGAAGGGAATACTAATAAGCTTATAGATGAGAAAAATGGCGACTATTCCCACTATCACATAGTAGTAGTTATTAAACACAGGTCCATCCCAGGCAAAATTATTAGGTAGATTATTCAATGAAAAACCGGATCCCACAGCTCCTGACACTGCATTAACTATACTGCTCCACAGGTTGCTTAATCCAACCAATATATTGCTAACTATTGCATCCATAATTCACTCCGTCACTCTTATCAAATAGGTCTGCGGTTGGAGATGGCCTGGGCCAAGGTCAATTCATCCGCATACTCCAAATCTCCACCCATGGGCAGACCCTGGGCAATGCGGCTCACCCTGATGCCAGCCGGCTTAATAAGCCGGGCCAAATAGGCAGCGGTGGCCTCCCCTTCCACATCGGAATTGGTGGCCACAATAACTTCCTCCACCTCTTCCTCCTCCAACCGATGAAACAACTCCTTCATCTTCAACTGCTCCGGCCCCACCCCATCCAAAGGCGAAAGCACACCGTGCAGCACATGATAAAGCCCGTTGTACCCCCGGCTCCGCTCCATAGCACTGACATCCGGTGGCTGCTCCACCACGCAAATCACCCTGTGGTCCCGCCGGGCATCAGCACAAATTTCGCAAAATTCCTCCGCCGTCAAATTGAAACACTCACGGCAAAGATGCACATCCCGTTTGGCCACCCGGATGGCCTCCGCCAGCCGCTCCACTTCCTCGGCAGGCATACCGATAATGTGGTAGGCCATCCTCAAAGCACTCTTGGAACCCAGGCCGGGAAGCCGTCTCAAACGTTCCTGCAAATTTACCAGCGGTCTGATAATTTTCGCCATCTTACAGGCCGGGAATTTTCATTCCCCCGGTAATCTTGGTCATTTCCTTCTCCGTCAGCTCGTCAATTTGACGTATACCCTCATTGACGGCGGAAACGATCAAATCCTGCAACATCTCCACATCCTCCGGATCCACTGCAGAAGGGTCAATCTTAATTCCCGCCAACTCCTTCTTGCCGGTTACGGTTACGGACACCGCACCGCCGCCTGCACTCACATCCAAAGTGCGTTTCTTCAAATCCTCCTGCAGCTTGGCCATATCCGCCTGCATTTTTTGCACCTTTTTCATCATACCGGCCATATTGGCCATGCCGCCCATTCCATTGAACATCTTTTCTTTCCTCCTACACTACTTGTTTATCAGTACGCCCCCGAAGGCGTCCAATGCTTTTTTCACTGTCTCCGGCAATTCCCGCTCTACCGGTTTCCTCACAGGTTCATCTGCTTCCGAAAGGGCTCCTTTCACATCGGGAACAGCACCTGCAAACTCTGTCACAAATTCGCAATGCACCGACAGGCGCTGCATAGCAAGAATACCATCTTCCAAAACCTTGCGGTAATCATCTTTTGACAAACGCTCCGCCACAAACTGATTGCCCGGCACCAGCACCGTCAGAACCTTGCCGTCGAAGGCCACGCCCCTGCCGTTTTTGGCACAACTGCCGATGGCCCGTTTGCCCTGCTCGATCATATATTTCACCACATCATCCCAAACCTCGGACGGATCAAATTCTCCGTTTTGCGTCCTCTCAGGTTCCGCCTTCGGCTGGGCTTCCTCCCTTCTCCCAACCTCCGGCTCCACCGGAATTTCTGTACTTGGTTTTACCGGTGGTCTCTTCTGCTCCGCCTGCTCCTGTCTAACCGGTTCTTTTTCTTGTTGCTCCGGCACCGACTGCACAATTTTCCTTACCGTTTCCTGCTGTGCCCCTGCTGATATGAGCGGACTCTTCCCCGTACCGGCCGAAACACTTTCCCGGTTCTGCTTGGGCTGCTGACACAAATGCAAAACCGCCAGTTCCAAAAACACCCTGGGCCGCAGAGTATGACGTACCCTCTCCAAATTGACCGCCAAATACTCCGTGGCTTCCATAATCCTCTCCCTGCTGAAATAATTGCTGTTTTCAGCCAGGGATTTTTGATCGTCCACCAGATAAATTTCTTCAAGTTTTGGCACGGACTGATAGAGCAACAGGGCCCGCAAATATTCGGACAACTCCAACATTATCCTGCCCGGCTCCCGTCCCAGGGCCAAAACCTGTTGCACCAGCTCCATCGCCCCGGCCCCATCATACCGCCCTATGGCTCCCACCAGTTCCCTGATTGCCTCCCTGCCAACGATGCCCAGCGTATTCCTTACGCTGTCCACCGTCACTCTAGGATTCATCACAGCACACTGGTCCAACAAACTCAGGGCATCCCGCATACCGCCTTCCGCCTGAATAGCAATCAGCCGCAGGGCCTCTTCATCCGCCACAATATCGCTCTTTTGGGCCACCATAGCCAAATGCCCCGCCATATCATCCACCGTCACCCGACGGAAATCAAAACGCTGGCAACGGGAATGAATGGTGGCAATAACCTTTTGGGGATCCGTAGTGGCAAGGACAAACACCACATTGGCCGGCGGCTCCTCCAAGGTCTTCAAAAGGGCATTGCTGGCCTCCGGAGTAAGCATATGCACTTCGTCAATCACATAAACTTTGTATCTTCCGTCCACCGGAGCAAAAGCAATCTTATCCCGCAACTCTTTGATACTGTCGATACCCCGGTTGGAAGCGGCATCAATCTCCAGCACATCCAAACTGCTGCCCTCCGCAATGCTCAAACAGTTGCGGCATTCCCCACAGGGATGGGCCGTAGGCCCATGATCGCAATTCAACGCCTTGGCCAAAATACGGGCGGTACTGGTCTTGCCGGTACCCCGGGGGCCGGCAAAAAGATAGGCATGGGCAATATGCCCACCCTCCAACGCATTGGTCAGGGCCTGCCTAACCGTATCCTGCCCCACCAGGGAATCAAAATCACCGGGTCGCCAACGGCGGTACAACGCCACATAACTCATACCTTAACCAACTCGTACTTTCTTTCCCCCAAACCGATTTTTTCGCCATGGGCCAGACAGGACTTCCACTGGCTGTTGGGCCCCACCACCGGAAAATGGTCATGGCCTTCCTGCTTCTCCGGATGGGCAGCATATTCCTCAGCCAGGGCACTGCCCGGCAGGGCCGGAGCCCCATTCACCAAATCCGCACAGGCCTGGTCCAAAGCCACCGGGTCAAAACTTGCCAGCATACCAATATCATTGACAAAGGGTACATCGTTCTCCGCATGGCAGTCACAGCAGGGGGAAACATCCATAATCAAACTGATGTGGAAACAGGGCCTGTCCTGACAGATTGCCTGGGCATACTCTGCAATCTTCTTATTCAAATTCTCCAAACTTGCATCATAAATAGTTTGAATGGCATCCATGGGGCAATTGGCCAGACAACGGCCGCACCCCACACATTTTTCTGTATCAATGCAGGCCTTACCGTTTTTCACAGTTGGTGCCCCGTGGGCGCAAATGGCCACACATTTGCCGCAACCGATACAATGCTTGGGATTTACCCGGGGCTTGCCGTCATTATGTTGCTCCATCTTACCGGCCCGGCTGCCGCCACCCATACCGATATTCTTCAACGCACCGCCGAACCCGGCCATCTCATGACCCTTAAAATGAGTTAAGGAAATGACAACATCCGCATCCATCAGGGCCTTACCGATTTTCGCTTCCTTCACCAGTTCCCCATTCTTAACCGGCACATACTCCTCGTCCGTCCCCTTGATGCCGTCCGCAATCACCACATGGCAGTCACAGGTCAGGGGATTAAACCCATTTTCATAAGCACTCTGGATATGATCCAAGCCATTTTTTCTGCCACCAATATACAGCGTATTGCAGTCCGTCAGAAAGGGTTTGCCCCCCAATTCCTTCACCACATCCACCACTGCTCTGGCATAGTTGGGCCGCAAAAAAGAAACATTACCCGGCTCACCGAAATGCATTTTAATGGCCACAAACTTATTCTTAAAATCAATTGTTTCAATCCCCGCTGCCCTAATCAGATTCTTCAATTTCTGAGGCATACTGGGTCCGCCGTAAGGCGTCCTGAAATCCGTGAAGTAAACCTTGCTCACTCCGAATCACCTCCCAATTTTACTCAAACAGCCCTGTACTTCACATTATTTCTTTCTAACAGAACAAAAATCACAGCAATCCTTTCCTATTATATTCTAATCACATTCCCGTAATCCTTGTCAAGCATATTCTCAAACTTTCAGCAGCAGCTCCTCCGGCAAGCGAATCTCACCCGCCGTCACCCTGGGCACACCGATATGCCTCGTCCTGACAAAATCCCCGTGACAGTCACTGCCGGCGGTGATATAAAGGTCATGCTCACGGCAATGATTCAAAAGAATCTCCGTCCCCTCCGCACTGTGGCCGCTGTGATAACACTCAAATCCGTCCAACTTCTCATCCGCCAGAATCCTAAGATTGTTATGGACCCCCGGCCCGTGAAAACCGCTGGCCGCATGGGCACAAACGGCAATCCCGCCGGCCCCGTGAATCACATCCACCACATTGCCCACACTGGTAAAAGTGGGATACTCCCACTGATGGGCATCCCCAAAAATCCTGGTGAAAAAATCATCCGCATCCCTGCAAAGTCCCAAATCAATTAAATAATTCAAGGCAGGGAAACCACCCCTGCGCCTGTCATAAGTATAGTTTTTGAACTCCTCCAAATCCACCGGCCAGCCGTCCTTCTGCAGCAGGCCGATACCCTCCGCATCCTTTTGCAGAAAAATCCTTTCGTTGTAATGCAAAAGCTCCAAAAGCCGTTTGTTCTGCAAATCAATGCCGTAACCGAGAATATGAAACTGAATCCCCTGCTTGGTGGAACAAATCTCCACACCCCTGAGAAAATGCAGCCCTGCCGCCCTGGCCAGTCGCTCCGTTGCCGCCACATTATCGATATTATCATGGTCCGTCACTGCCACCATCCCCAGCCCCGCAGCCAGGGCCGCAGCCACAAGCTCTTCCGGAACCCACATTCCGTCCGAAGCGCAGGTATGAATATGCAAATCCACCCTGTCATTATTCCCCATGCCGATACTCCTCATGGGCATGATGAATATGCCCGCAGTCCTCCACAGGCCCTTGTTGGCAACATTCCGCACACTCCTCATGATAATGGTGTTCATGCCCCGCCGGTTTGCGATGCAACAAAAGTGAAACCAAAAACAGGGCCGTGGCCGTCAGTACAATGGTACCCCCCGGCGCCAAATTACCGTAAAAGGAAACCGTCAGTCCGGTGACAACACTGACAACCCCGTAAAACATGCCCAAAAAAATCGTACCGGCAAAACTCCGGGCGGTCTGCAACGCCGCCGCCACCGGAATGACCATCATGGCACTCACCAACAGCAGCCCCACAATCCGCATGGAAAGGGCCACCGTCAGGGCAGTCAGCAGGGCCAAAAGAAAATTCAAACGCTCCACCGGCAGCCCTGCCGCCGCCGCCCCGTTTTCATCATAAGTGATGAACTGCAAAGGCCGGTAATACAAAACTACAAAAATGAAGATGGCCAAACTCAAAGCCCCCACAATCCACAAATCCGTCCGGCCCACCATCACCAGAGAACCGAAAAGAATACTGCTTAAATTGAAACCGCCGTCCCTGTTCATACTGGCCAAAATCACTGCCAGACCCATACCGGCATAAAAGAAAATGGCCAACACCATATCACCTTTATCTTTCAAAAGGAAACGCACCCGCTCAATTCCCAATGCCCCTGCCACACAGGCCGCCGCCGCACTCAGCACCGGGCTGAAACCCCACAATGCCCCCGCCGCAACACCGGCAAAAGCAATATGCCCCAAACCGTCACCAATCAGTGACTGCCGGCGCAAAACCAAAAAAGAACCTATTAACGGACAAATCAGAGCCATCATCAGACCGGCCAGCCAGGCCCGCTGCATGAAAGCCATTTCCCACATCGCCAAAACTTCACCTCAACGATAAAAATACCCATGATGATGGTGGTGCTGCAAAGCCCCCTGCACATCACCCCAGAAACACACCCCGTGATCAAGACACAGGGCGGACCTGGCGGAACGGGAGGCCAGCTCCAAATCATGGCTCACCATCACCACCGTCACACCCTTCTCCCTGTTGATTCTCTGCAAATAATCGTACAAAGCTGTCTTCGTCCTGCTGTCCATGGCAGTACTGGGCTCATCCAAAAGCAAAATTCTGGGTTTCTTCACCATAGCCCGGGCCAGAAACACCTTCTGCTGCTGACCGCCGGAAAGCTCATTCATCCTCCGCTTACGCAACTCCCTCAACCCAAAGAAACCCAACACCTCGTCAATCCGCTGACGGTCCGCCACCGTGGTACGGTGCAAAATACTCCGGGGCTGCAACAGCCCCATCGTAACCACTTCCTCCACACTGACGGGAAAATCCAGGGACGACCTGCCGGGATTCTGAGGCACATAGCCGATCCAATCCCATCGATCAAAATCTTTGATATTCTGGCCGAAATACTCCACGGTCCCCTCTGTGGGCGGAACCAAACGGGCCAACATCTTCAGCAGAGTGGATTTTCCCGCCCCGTTGGCCCCAATCACCGCCACAAAATCCCCCTCATCAATCTCAATATTCAGCTTATGAAAGACCCAACCGTCGCCATAATCAAACCCCAGGTCCTTTAACGCAATAACCTTCATTGCTGCAATTCCAGCCGCAAAGCCATCAAATTCCTCTTCTGTAAATCCAAATAATTACTCTTGGTGCCCGCCGCAACCCCTTCAATGGGATCCAGCACTGCGGTTTTAGCCCCGGTCTCCAGAGCAACCAGCTCCGCCAATCTGGGACTGGTCAATGTCTCAAAAAACACGTAACGCAACCCGTTCCGCTTAACCAAACCGATAACCCTCTGCAAATCCGCCGGCGTGGGTTCCGCCTCCGGACTGAGCCCCGTCACCGCCAACATGGTCAAACCGTAATCCCTGGCCAGATGCCCGAAAGCCGCATGGGCAGTGGCAAAGGTCCTTCGTCCGCTCAAATCCGTGAGCTGCTTATACTCCCTGTCCAAATCCTGCAACCTAGTCACATAAGCGTCACAATTCTTACTGTAATCCTCCGCATGCCGGCCGTCCGCCCTGCAAAATGCGTCCCGAACCCTGGTCACCTGAATCATGGCCAAACGGGGACTGACCCACACATGGGGATCCAATACCCCGTCCAAATCCATCAGCCCGGCCCCAGCTTCCAGCCCCAAGGGCTTCCGCTCCCCCAGTGACTCCAATGCCTGACCGGCCCAACCGTCCACAACCCCGTTATACACCAAAACCCCAGCCCTGCCCACCTTCAGCAAATCCCGGGGACTGGGCTCATAATCATGGGGCTCCGTCCCCTCCGGCACCAGCTGGGTCACCTCGACCAAATCCCCTCCCACAGCACGACAAAACTCCGCCATAGGATAAATTGAAGTCACCACCTGCAACTTGGCGGCAAAACCGGTCTCACACAAAACTAACATTAACAGGATTAAGACAAATTTACATAAATTAAAATTTTCCCACTCATCCGCCATAAATGGTCCACCTTCCCTGTCCAGGGAAAGAAAATCACTCTTTGACAACTTCCACCTTCTCCATAACCACCGCATCTTTCGGCCTGTCCATCCTGTCGGTGGGCACCGCTCCAATCAGACGCACCCTGTCCATCCCCTCAACAATTCTGCCGAAAATCGCATGATGGCCGTCCAGCCAGGGGGTGGCATCCAAAGTGATGAAGAACTGACTGCCGCCGGTATTTGGTCCCGCATTAGCCATACTCAAAACA
>JAZLMD010000136.1:0-11351 GCA_045598465.1 Acidaminococcaceae bacterium
TCTCCAAAATATTTCGGATGAGCTTGTTGGCTCATTTTCTTATTAAAAGAATTTTTTGACTTTTGTCGGTTCCCCATCTCTCGATGTCGGAACCCGCACATTCGCTTTTCGTTACTGTTCAGTTTTCAAGGTTCCATCGCCACCCCTCATCGAAGCGACTTCGCTATGATAGTACTTTTCCCTCGTTTTGTCAAGTGTTTTTTCAAAAATTTTTTTATTTCGACAACATCCATGCCCCGATACCTGAGATAACCCACAAAATAGGCCTTTTCCAGGGTATGTGCAAATGCGTTAGCATCCTCTGCGCAATCTGTGTATATTCCTACCCTGTTCATAATGTAAGGATTGTCGTTAAAGCTATCCACCGTATTTATGCCATACTTTCCTGCTACTCCAACTTTATATCTCGCCCTTACAACTTCCTTCAGTACGTCCCCATTATATGCTCCGTAGGGATAGCTGATACTCTCCACATTGAAATCAAACCTTTGCTCCAACAACATTTTAGAACCCTGTATTTCCCTGACATACTGACTTTTATCAATAAGTGCCAGATTGGAATGGCTCATCGTATGAGAACCAAACCTCATCCCATCCTTCAACATGGCCATAATCTGCCCGTCATTCATATAGTCCTCTCCGCCCAAAGCGTTTCTTATAATGTAAAAAGTGGCGGTGAAGTCGTATTTCTTCAGTAACGGATAAGCATACCGATAGTTGTTCTCATATCCGTCATCAAAAGTAAAAGCGACATACTTCTTAAGGTCTTTATTCGTGGATAATCTTTCTGCCAACTCTTCCACGCTAACAACCCTATATCCCGTATTCTTCAAGTACTTCAGATGTGCTTCAAACAGTTCCGGCGCAACGAGCAAATTACCCCATTCCTTGTCTGTGGCAGGACCAATCCCATGATACATCAAAACGGGTACGGCGACACTCTTGAAGTTGAGATAGTCAATAAATACACAACTAAGAACTACCATTACTATCGCCATCATAGCTCCCGCTACCTTAAATAACCTTATTCCCATTATCATACTCCTTCTTCATCCCCAAAGAAATCGCCAAATCTACAATCTGTCTCAAATACGCACTCACTGAAGATTTGCTAATTCCCCCGTACTGTTCACACAACTCCGCTAAAGACGCCTCGGGAAACTGCAATCTTACTTTGGCTGCATCTCGAACAGTTTTTGGCAGAGCCGTCAACCCACAGTGCTCGCCGACATAATTGATGGCGCGAATCTGCATCGCTGCCGTTTTCGCTATCTTTCCGAGATTAGCCGTCTCACAATTCACTATCCTGTTAACACTCCTGCGGATATCCTTCAAAACCCTGCTATTTTCAAACTCCAAAACCGCACTATAGGCACCAATCAGCCCGAGAAATATGATAATATTCTCGGATTTTTTCAGATAAACAATAAATTTATCACTGCGGCCTACAATTCTGCCCCGCACCCCAAGCGATTGCATCACACTGAGCAAAATACCTGCAAAACTTTCACTATCAGTGACCAATTCCAAATGATATTGTACGGAAGGACTGTTAACCGTACCCCCACCAAGAAATGCCCCCCTCAAAAAGGCTTTCCTGGCATCAGTACTCCTGAGAATTTGCCTAGGTTCCTCCACGTCCAAAGTCATTAGTTTCAATTCATCCAAAGCCCTCGCAACTGCCGGCGATGGCAAGACCAAAACCTGGTAAATATTATTCTTCTTCAACCTACGTGTACGACCGACAGTAATTTGGGTCTGCACCCCGTAGTAATTTTTGATTGTCCTAATGACACGTCTAGCCAATGAAGCACTATCCGTGACAAATTTAATTCCTGGAAACTGGTCGCGGATAACGATTGAGCCGCTCATCTTCAAAAGCCCCAACAACTCTGCCTTGTCCTCATCCGCACTACTATTCTCAATACGGCTCAGGTCGTTGCGGACTTTCTCTGCAAAACTCATAAAACTACTCCCGGTATTTGCGCAAAGTGCGCTTAAAGTCTTTTTCGCGTTGATGCAGATGATACCGCAAGTAATCCCTCATAAAATAGTAGTCAAAAATGCGAAATCCTTTGCCAAACAAACGCATCCGGTAAATCAGCTGTATAAGAATGTTTGCCAGCTTCTCCGGATCATGTCTTGCATAATCTTTTTTATCCGTAATAGAGGCAGGAATAACATTAATACCCAATCGTTTCAACTCGTACCAATCCTGAGTCACAGGTTCGGAGACACTCTGATTATAACGCTCCATATCCTCCGCCGAAATCCTATCGCTGTTCACAATAATAAAATCCAGAAACTGCACCCCCGTATGGTCGATGAGTGCCTTCACATGATCATACGCACCATAACCGGTAGTTTCTCCCGGCTCGGTCAATGTGTTGCAAATATACACCTTGACTGCATTGGATTTCAGCACCGCCTCCTTCACATCATCAACCAACAAATTTGGAATAATGCTGGTATACAGAGAACCAGGCCCTAAAATCAAAATATCCGCATCCATAATGGCCTGAACCGCCGCCTTAGGTGCTTTAGGATGCTCCGGATTGGTATGCATCCTGTATATCTTTTTCCGTTCCAAAGGAATTTGGGCCTCCCCTTTAACGAAAGTACCGTCTTCCATCTCCGCCACCAATTCAATATTCTCCAAAGTAGAGGGAACAACCCTGCCACGCACCTTCAGCAACTGACTGGCCACCGCCAATCCATCCTCCATACTTCCTTCGGCCTCAGCCAACGCAGCGATCAACAAATTACCGAAGGAATGTCCCGCAAAGTCGCTACTGCCTTGAAAACGGTATTGCATCAATCTTTCCATCATTGGCTCAGAATCCGCCAAAGCAATCAAACAATTGCGTAAATCCCCGGGGGGGATAATTCCCATATTCTTTCTCAACCTTCCGGAAGAACCACCATTGTCGCCAACAGCCACCACCGCAGTGCAATTATTGCTAACATTCTTCATACCCCTCAGCAACGTGGAAAGGCCTGTTCCACCACCAATAACCGTAATTTTAGGACCATAGGTCAATTTATTCTGTACAAAAAGTGTCTCCATTATGGAACGGCTTTTATCCGGTATAAGTGCTGATACAACAGAAGAAATAATTCTTCGCATAGCCTTAAGCATGCACATGCCACCAAGAACCACGAACAGCAGCCCAACAAAATATGCAAAGAAATGTGAATACCCACCGGTCACTTTGTAGACGATATAAAACAGATACTCCTCGGCCCTGCCAATGAATTGAAAATTGAACAGAAACGCCAACCCAATCGCTATCAGTAATACTCCCAATGCAAAAAGAAACAGCCAACGTTTCAAATTAATACCAGGACAAAGCCAACTATACCATTTACGCATAAATACTCCTACTTATCAATGTCCCTATGAATAACCTGTGTTTTAAATCCTGCTCCACTAAGATGTTCGCCGATAGCATTAGCCACAAACACACTGCGATGCCGCCCTCCGGTACAACCGACGGAAATCAAAATCTGAATTTTGCCGTCACGTGCAAATTTTTCCACCACGCAATCAATCAACCCCTCTAAACATTTCATAAAATCCATACTTTTGGGCTGCCGGGCAATATACTCTATGACAGCTTTATCCTGGCCAGTAAGATTCCTCAGTTCCGGCACGTAGAAGGGGTTTGTAATGAACCTTGCATCCACCATATAATCAGTTATAGCCGGCATACCATATTTAAAACCAAAACTTTGAATTACCACAAGAATATCTTTCATCATTTCATCCCCACATCCGTCAAAACACCTGTTGCCACAACATTTTTCTGCAACCTCTCCCCACCAGTGGCAGTTTTCTTGCCGCTGTACTTCAAATACCTTGTTTTGCGTTCTATTTTATCCGCCTGTACATCATCAATAGTCAAAGAAATCTCCGTACCATTACGACTCCTCAGAACAACTTCCCCACCCATGAAGTTCATCAGACGCACCAAATCATAGATAGTGGCAATACCATTATAGAATCTGGAGGCAGCCACACTACTGGTACACCCGAACACAGGACCAAAATCCACACTCTTGAACTTTTCTTCTTTCATTATCCTACGAAGTTTTTCGTTAATTCTCACTTTTCTTTCCCCTTATTCAACCGTTACACTTTTCGCCAGATTTCTCGGTTTATCCACATCACAGCCACGGGTCAAAGCCGCATAATAAGCCAACAACTGCAACGGCAGTACGCTCAATAGCGGTGTCAAATATTTTCCCGTATGCGGAATATATATCACATGGTCAGCATGCTTGGCCAACTCCATATCCCCTTCGCAACCGATGGCAATAACCGATGCTCCCCGTGTCTTCACCTCTTGGATATTTGAAATAGTCTTATCGTAAATATCCCCCTGGGTGGCAAGTACGATTACAGGTACACCCTGTACAATCAAGGCCAATGTTCCATGTTTCAATTCACCTGCCGCATAGGCCTCAGCATGAATATAGCTAATCTCTTTAAGCTTCAGAGCCCCCTCCAGGGCTACTGCGTAATCCAAGCCCCTACCCAGGAAAAAGGCATCTTCACTGGAACCGTACTTACGTGCAAACACCTTAATCTGATCCACATCCTCCACCTGACGGTGAATCAGTTCCGGCACTTTCAAGAGTCCCTTAACTAAATTCTCGCTAAAAGTACTATCAAGATGACCGTTCAAACCGCCCAGATAGATGCCAAACATCAACATGACCAAAATCTGAGTGGTATAGGCCTTAGTGGATGCCACAGCAATTTCAGGACCTGCGTAGGTATAAACTACCTGGTCGGCCTCACGGCCCACTGCGCTGCCTACCACATTGGTCACCCCCACAGTATGGCTGCCCAAACGTTTAGCCTCCCTAAGAGCCGCCAGGGTATCACTGGTTTCGCCGGACTGACTAATGAGAACCGTCAATGTATGTTCATCGATCAGGGGCTGACGATAGCGGAACTCACTGGCGATATCCACTTCCACAGGAATCCCTGCCAGCTGCTCGATATAACACTTGCCAACTATACCAGCATGGTAAGCTGTACCGCAGGCCACAATGAAAATCTTGCTAAACCTGGCCAAGAACCTCCCATCCCAACCCAACTCTTTGAAAACAATCTTATTTTCCTCCACCCGCCCCCGCATAGTTTCACGAATGACCTTGGGCTGTTCATAAATCTCCTTTAACATGAAATGCTCAAATCCGCCCTTTTCAGCCGCTTCTGCATTCCAATTCACTTCGTAAATCTTTTTACTGATGGGCTTTCCTTCAAGGTCCGTCAGACGCACCCCGTCAGCAGTCACCACTGCAATTTCACCATCATTCATAATGTATGTTTTCCGTGTGGAATTGATGATGGCAGGAATATCACTGGCAATATAGTTCTCTCCTTCACCTAGTCCAACAACCAAAGGATTGTCCTTCTTGGAACAAATAATCTTGTCCGGCTCCGCCTTGCAAAGGAAAACAAGGGAATAGGAGCCCTTAATGGTCTGCAAAACCCTATGAACCGCATCTTCCATGTCTCCGTGATAATAAGTGGCGAAAAGATGGGCCGCCACCTCTGTATCCGTATCTGAGTTGAACTTCTCCCCCTTAGCCAACATATTTTCCCTAAGTGTCAAATAGTTTTCAATAATACCATTGTGAACTACCACAAATTGACCAGTAGGGTCAGAATGTGGATGGGCGTTACTGTCACTAGGTCTGCCATGAGTAGCCCAACGGGTGTGACCGATACCCACAGTTCCCACGGGTTCACGTCCTTTCAGCTTTTTACGCAAAGCACTCAAACGTCCCATACACTTTTCCACCCTTAGGCCATCCTTCTCCACCACAGCAATTCCCGCTGAGTCATAGCCGCGATACTCCAATTTGCTGAGACCGTCCAACAAAAAATCCGCTGCTTTCCTCTTACCAATATAGCCAACAATACCACACATGACATTTCACCTCTACTTATTCCACTTCCAGAATTTTTTAACATTTTACTACATGAATTCATAGAACGTCAACACTATTTTCCATAAAAATATAGAAAATAGTGTTGACTTTGATTCATCCACAACATATAGTAACCCCTCGCCAAAGGTGAGGGGTTACTGCATCATCTATTTCTTCTTTCCCAGGTATGCTGCCTTTATTTCCGGATTTTCCAAAAGCTCCTTACCGGTGCCCGTCATGGTAATCCGCCCCGTCTCTAAAACATAAGCCAAATGGGCAACTTTCAACGCCATATTGGCATTCTGCTCAATCAGGAGAATAGTCACTCCCTGTTTGTTAATGCGTTCAATAATACCGAAGATATCTTTGATAACCAAGGGCGCCAGTCCCAACGAGGGCTCATCCATCATCATGAGTTTTGGCCTGCTCATCAGGGCCCTGCCCACCGCCAGCATCTGCTGCTCACCTCCAGAAAGGGTTCCCGCCATCTGCCAGGACCGCTCCTGCAAACGGGGGAACAACTCATATACCCTAGCAATATCTGCTGCAATGCCATCTTTGTCATTGCGCATATAAGCACCAATCTGCAGATTCTCCGCCACCGTAAGATTTTGAAAAACCCTGCGCCCCTCAGGCACCAAAGTAAGACCCTTCTCCACAATTTTCTGACTGTTCAGACCGATAAGTTCTTCCTCATTGTAAGTTATGGAACCTCCAGCGGGCTTCACCAAACCGATAATGCTCCTCAAAAGCGTGGATTTTCCTGCCCCGTTAGCACCAATCAAAGTAACAATCTGTCCGTCCGGCACATCCAAACTGATTCCCTTCAAGGCCTCAATACCCCCATAGGATACGACTAAATCTTTAACCTTAAGCATCTTCATCCACCCCCAAGTAGGCCTCAATGACCCGTTGATTGTTCTGAATATCAGCCGGTGTGCCCCTGGCTATCTCCTGACCGAAATCCAGCACATAAATCTTCTCCGCAATGGCCATAACCAAATCCATGTGATGCTCAATCATAAAGACCGTCAAATTATACTTGTCACGAATCTGCCGGATGAACTCCGTCAGTTCGTCCGTTTCCTTAGGATTCATCCCCGCCGCCGGTTCATCCAGAAGCAACAAAGTAGGATTAGTGGCCAAAGCCCGGACGATTTCCAACCGGCGTTGCTGACCGTAGGGCAAACTGGATGCTTTCTCATTACGCAACTCCCAAAGGCCCACTTCCTTGAGCAATTTCTCCACTTCCTGCTCCGCCTTTTGCTGCTCCTTGTTGTACCAGGGCAAATGCAATGCTGCACTGAAAACATCCGACTCCAATCGTAAATGCTTGGCAATCAAAACATTTTCATATACACTCAAATCCTTAAATAAACGAATATTCTGAAAAGTGCGGGCAATACCCAACTTGGCAATGTCACTGGGTTTCTTGCCGGTAATAATCATATTCCTGCCCCGATACCCTTCCGGATTAAAAAGCACATTCCCCTCGGTAGGAGTATAAACTCCGGTGATCATATTGAAGGCCGTGGTCTTGCCGGCACCGTTCGGCCCGATAAGGGCCACAATCTCCCCCTGATGAATCTCCAAAGTAAGATGGCTTACTGCCACCACTCCACCGAAACGCATAGTAATATCATCGGTTTTCAGAACAATGGGGTTATGATACTTGTCAGCCATTATTCTTCACCCCCTTCCAGTAACCAATGGGATTCTTTGCAAAAGCAATAAATTTCTCCCAAGTAAACTCCTCCGTACCCATGATCCCCTTACGCCAGAACAGCACACAAACCATCAGAAGTACACTGAACATCACCATACGAAACCCCGGCCGGAACAGGGGAATAGACGCCCCAAAAAGTTCAAAGGGCTCATCAAACACCCGCAAAAACTCCAGCCCGCCGGTAACAAGAATGGCCCCCAACATGGAGCCGGTAATAGAACCCATACCCCCCAACACAATAATCAGCACGAAATTGTAGGTCAGAGTGAAAAGGAAGTTCTTGGGATCCACAGTACCCAACAGGGCACCATACAAACCGCCACCCACACCTGCAAAAAAAGCGCTGAACATAAAAGCCATGCACTTGTGCTTAAACAAATCCACCCCCATGGCCTCCGCAGCAATCTCGTCCTCACGAATGGCCTTAAAAGCCCTGCCATAGGAAGAATTGATCAAAGCCGTCACAAAGACATAGGTAATGGCGCACACTATAAAAACATAGCGGGCATCATTTAACGGCGGAATATCCTTAATTCCCAGCGCACCATTAGTAAAACTCTGGGCATTGGTAATCACAATACGAATAATCTCGGACAAGCCCAAAGTGTCAATAGCCAAATAATCGCCGTGCAATCGCAGCACTGGGAAACCAATCAAGAATGCCACCAGGGCCGCCAGCAGCCCGCCCACCAGCAGGGCCAACCACATGGGCATCTGAATATCCGCAATCAAAGGATTCATAGGCACCGCATAAAACACATTGGTCCTTAAGTCCACCGGCACGGTAAAAATACCCACCACATAAGCGCCAATAGCCATAAATCCTGCCTGACCCAAACTGAACTGGCCGCAAAACCCGTTAATAATCTGCAAACTCAAACCGATTATGGCATAAATCATACACAGGTTCGCCACCCTCTTCAGATAGGCATCCAGACCGAACTGGGCGTAGCAGGCAGCCGCAAACAGCACTACAAGGGCAATGGCGGAAAACAAATAATCTTTCTTCTTCATAATCACACCTTCTCCGTTGTCTTCTCACCCAGTAAACCTGTCGGCTTATAGAAGAGAATAATGATTAGAACAATGAACGCAAAAGCATCTCGATAACCACTGAGAACCGGGAAGAAGGCCACAATCAGTACCTCACCCAGCCCCAAGATAAAACCACCGATAACCGCGCCCTTGATATTACCAATACCGCCCACAACCGCTGCAATAAAACATTTCAAACCCGGCATCACCCCAAGATAAGGCGTAATTCCAGGATAACGTACCCCCCACATAATAGCTCCGATGGCCGCCAGTGACGACCCGATGATAAAAGTTATAGAAATAATATTATCGATATTCACTCCCATAACCCTGGCAATTTCGTAATCCTTGGAAACCGCCCTCATGGCCATACCCGTCTTGGTGTGATTGATAATATGTAGCAGCACCGCCAAACAGATGGCCAAAACAATAGGAATACATATACAAATGAACTGGGTACGAACATCACCGATACTTATATTTTGAGCCAACAACTGCACCTTGGGAAAACGCAAAGGTCTGCCGCCGAACACATAATTGGCAAGATTTTCCAACAGAAAAGATGCGCCAATCGCACTGATAAGCACACTGTTTTTGGGAGCATCCCTAAGTGGCCTATAGGCACAACGCTCAATAACCACGCCCAGAATAGCCGTAGCAACAATAACCCCCGCAAAAGTCAGGTACCAGGGAATATGAAAAATCCTGATACCAAAAAAAGTAAAATAACAGGCCATCATAACAATGTCCGCATGGGCAAAGTTAATCATCAATAGAATGCCGTAAACCATCGTATAACCGATTGCAATCAAGGCATAAAGGGACCCCAGAGATATGCCGTTCACCATGTGCTGGCAAAAATTCACAAAGGTCATATCACCGAAGGCCTGAAACAAAGTAACAAAATCCATGGAAACCACCCTCAAAAAAAGTGGCTCCCCCGCCCTTCAGCAAAGGAGCCACAAATCAACATTATTTGGGTTGAACAAAATCAACGTAAACGAATTTGCCGTTCTTGACGGTCTTAATAACAGCACCCTTAACAGGGTCTCCATCAGCATTCAAAGTGGTCTTGCCAGTTACCAGTGGCAGATTCTTGTTGTTGGCGATAGCATTACGGATGGCAATGCTGTCGGTGCTGCCGGCCTTTTGAATACCGTAGTAAACCATCATATAAGCATCGTATGCCAAAGCTGTCAAAGCGGAGGGTTCTTCATTCTTAAACTCTTTTGCAAAAGTATCCAGGAACACTTTCGCTTCCTTGGTGGTGGCAACTTCACGACCGAAAGCAGTTGTCAGAACTGCGCCCTCAACATCCTCACCGCCAACCTCTAGGAAATCATTGGTCTCCCAGGTGTCCCCACCATAGAAATTAACCTTCAACCCCAACTGATGGGCTTGGGAAATCATCAATGCACTCTCAGTAAAATTGCCGGGAGCATAAATGGCATCAGGATTCTTGGCCTTAACATTGGTCAGAATTGCAGTAAAATCCTTGTCGCCGGTTTGATAGTTGGCAATCTCAACAATCTTGCCGCCCATACCCTGGAATGAATCCATAAAGAACTTTGCCAGACCAACACTGTAGTCGTTGGAAACTTCCTGAATAATGGCAACATTCTTGTAGCCAAGTTTCTTGAAATAATTGGCCATAACGGTTCCTTGGAACGGATCAATGAAGCAGGCACGGAAATAATAATCATTACCCTTGGTCACTTGAGGGTTAGTGCAGGAAGTACCCACAGTGGGAATCTTGTTCTCCTTGACAATATTGCCGGCCGCCATAGCCAGGGAAGAGCCGTAAGTGCCAACAATGGCACAAACCTTATCCTTTTCAATTAGACGGGCAACAACATTGGCCGCCTCGGCCTTGTCGGACTTGTTGTCCTGCACAAATAACTGAATCTTCTTGCCCAACACTGTGGGATGATTCTTGTTCGCCAGCTCAACACCGCGGAGTTCCAATTCGCCGCCGGCAGCATTATCGCCGGTCAAAGGCAGGAACACGCCAACCTTAATCACTTCTTCTGCACCGACGCTGGAAGACATGGCGACACTCATGCCAAAAAAGCAGGCACCTGCCAAAAGTGCGGATAAAATCTTTTTCGCTTTCATAATTTCTCCTCTCATAATTCCCAGTTAAAGGGTTAAAGATAATGCATTATAGCACAATCACTACGCATAAGCAAGAAAAGTGTACATATTGAATGGACAAAATTCAATATACACCCGAAAACTCCCGCCAAAATCTATTCATTTTCCAAAAAACATCCCCAGCAACAGGCCCAATGCCCCACTGAGAAAGAGAACCCGTATCACACTAATTTTTTTTAATACCGCCGCCAGGGCCAGGGGCAAGACTACACAACCTATCGAGCTGACTTTCGTAAAGTCCTTGGGCAATGTTTCCGTATTCCAAAGTGCTAAAAGTACGAAGCCGATACCCGCACTGGCGATGAAGGCCACTACCGTGGGCCGAAGTCCATTCAGAATGCCCCGGACAGCCCCGATGTCCCCATATTTTTCCACCAGCAAAACCAGACCAAGCATGATGAAAAAGCTGGGGAAGATGAATCCCGCTGTGGCACAGACCGCACCAGGAACACCAGCCACTTTCGTACCTACAAAGGTAGCTGCATTGATG
>JAZLMD010000137.1:0-2749 GCA_045598465.1 Acidaminococcaceae bacterium
ATCATTTACTTCATCGGCGGCAAGATTCAAAAATAAGTAGAAACATAAAAAATGAAACCCGCTTAGCGGGTTGCATTTTTTATTCTTACGGTAATCACCAAATCCTTGCCCTCAAGTTTATGCTTGTAGTCCGTTTCAATGCCCACCTTCTGCATGGCATCCACCATCCGCTTGAAGGTGTTCACATGAATCTGCACATTGCTCACCAGCGTCTTTCTTTGGGGCCGGGGTGCGGCGGACTGACACAGCTGCTCCACATACCTGTCCGTCTGGGATACATTGAGCTTATATTGGGCAATATGCTTCAGGGCCACCGGCCTTTGGGTTTCAGAAAGCCGCAACAGGGCCCGGGCATGACGCTCCGACAACCCTGCCTGCAAAAGCCCTTCCTTAATCTCATCATCCAAACGCAACAGCCGCAACTTATTGGCAATGGTGGCCTGGGTCTTGCCCAGATGCTGGCCCAGTTCCTCCTGGGTAATGCCAAATTCATCCAAAAGCCGCCGGATAGCCGCGGCTTCTTCCAAATAATTCAAACTGGACCGCTGAATGTTTTCTATCAGGGCAATTTCAGCTTTTTGCCTGTCATCATATTCCCCCACCACACAGGGAACCGTCTGCAACCCAGCCAGCTTGGCCGCCCTGAGCCGCCTTTCCCCGGCAACCAGGGTATACGTGCCCAACTCCGCCGCCGTTACTAATAAAGGTTGCAGAACCCCGTAGTGCTGAATGCTGTTTTTCAACTCCCTCAGCTCATCTTCAGCAAACTCTTGCCTGGGTTGAAAGGGATTGGTTTTGATTTTGCTGATACCGATTTCCAAAATATTTTTCATAATGTCTCCTTTGCCGCCGTCCCCGCCCTGCGGGGATATTTGTTTGGCGTATTTTTTATTTTTTCTATAATCACCAAAGTCCGCTTATCCTCAAGATTTGGCAATTTGATGTCTTTAATATCGACTATTCTTCCCCCCAGCAAAGCAACGGCCCGCTCCGCTTCCCGGATTTCCTCCTCCGCCTCACCCTTCATGGCGATGAACCTGCCCCCCACCTTTACCAAGGGCAAACAGAATTCCGCCAGCACATTCAGCCGGGCCACAGCCCTGGCAGTAACAAAATCAAACCGCTCCCGCAAATTTATGTCCCGTCCTGCGTCTTCCGCCCTTGCGTGGACGGTAGCAACATTCTGCAGACCCAGCTCAGTTGTTAGCGCCTCCAAAAATTTCAGCCGTTTCGCCAGGGAATCCAACAGGGTAATTTTAATACTTGAATCATAAATTTTCAAGACCACACCGGGAAAACCGGCCCCCGTCCCCACATCCGCCAAAGTGGCGTTATGCATTTTCTTGTCATAAGCCAACAAACAATCAATAAAATGTTTCACCGCCACATCATTTGGCTCAGTTAAAGCCGTAAGGTTCATGACCTTGTTTGTTTCGGTAAGCAACTCATAATACCGCACAAACTGGCTTATTTGAGTGTCGGTAAGCTGCATATTCGCTTGTTTTAATTTTTGTAAAAATATTTCTTGGAATTCCATAGTACCTCTTGTCCGCCCCTGGAGGTGCGGGGGACCGGCTCAGTTTTTAAGTGGCCGGTGGTGGGGTGGCGACAGCACGTCCATCCTCCACATTAATCCTATCTTTCACGAACCTATCTATCACCGAACATACCCCTGAGAAATTATCATCTATCTCCGTATTTGCAAATCTCAAAACAGTAAAGCCCCGTTTTTGTAACTCGTCAGTTCTGGAAACATCATATTACCTGTTCCTCCTGATAATGACCGCTACCATCCAATTCAATAATTAAACCTGCGTTAATACAAACAAAATCAACAATATAATCACCAATTGTATACTGACGCTTAAATCGTTGGGAATAATTTTTCAAGAAAAGAAACCATAATTTTCTTTCCCAAGGAGTCATTTCTTTGCGAAGTTTTTCTGCATATACAGTTAATTTTTTGTTCCGTCTTATCATAACTTTTACCGTTCTTGTCGTCACCCCACCACCGTCTTTCTATGTTCCTTTAGACGGTCCCCCGCCCCTCAAAGGGCGGACGAGAGTTCGCAATACCCCACACACCCAAAATCTAATATAATCACAGGAACATTTTACCATAATTTATAACTTACAACTTCTAACTTCTAATTCTTATTTCTCTTCTTTAGCTCCAACGCAATCATCAACACGTTTATATCCGCAGGCGACACACCGCTGATGCGGGCGGCCTGACCGATATTCGCCGGTCTCACCTTGGTCAGCTTCTCAACGGCCTCGCTGGAAATCTCCTTCACGCTGTGATAATCGAAGTCCGCCGGAATGGCCTTATTCTCCAACTTCAAGGCCCGCTCCACTTCCATTTTCTGCTTCTCAATATAGCCCGCATACTTCACATGTATTTCCACCTGTTCCGCCACCGAAGGTTCCAACTTCGGCAGACCGAAGGCCTGTTGCAAATTGGCATAACTAATTTCCCGCCGCCGCAACAACTCCAAAGCGGAAGTCCCCTCACGCAAAGGCGTAGTCCCCATGGCCGTCAGCTTGGCATTCTCTTCCTCATGGGGGGCAATCTTCACAAAACGCAACCGTTCCAGCGCCCGCTCCAAACCGTTTCGCTTGGCGGTGAACTTTTCATAACGCTCATCATCCACCAGCCCCAAATCCCGGCCCATATCCGTGAGCCGTAAATCCGCATTATCCTGACGTAACAACAGACGGTATTCCGCCCTGCTGGTCATCATCCGGT
>JAZLMD010000138.1:0-3989 GCA_045598465.1 Acidaminococcaceae bacterium
CCCCTCTTCTCCTTTTTGTTATTTGTGTTCCAAAGCCACACAAAGCTTATTCAATGCTTCTGTCAACTCATTCATTCTGCTCTCCATTCTCACCAGCAAATAGCAGCTAATAAGCATGGGGAATCCGTAATTGGAAGCACTTTGCAAAATCTCATTCAACTCCATAATCATTCCTTTCTTTTAACCCCTCCACCTGTTTCCCCTATTTGGGAGGCAAGAACGGATGCGGCCAATTTTCGGATGTAATCCCCTCCGCTAACTCCATGGGCAAAGGGCAACCGCAACAAATCCCAACGCATATCCGGGTCACTGTCATAAACCCCGTAACCGTCCATATCTGCCACTTCCGCATGGGTCATTACCGTATCGGCGTTGACGGGAATATCCGCTCCCCGGCAGATGAGGGCAACCGCCAGGGCCATGCCCCGGATTTGCTCCGGAGTGGGTACGGCCTGTTTGCCAAAGCTTATCAGACCGTCCCTATTGATTTTCGCACCCCGGGCCGCCTCAATGGCAATCCCCACAGCGCCGGTGTTCCTGAGCCAGGTATGGGACTTGACCTCCGCCAAATCCGTCATAGCCACTGGGGCTTCAATGGTGCCGTCCTTATCCACACACAGGTGGTAGTCATCATAACAGTGGCCGTAACTCCCCGCCGTCCAATGAAGATAGATGGTGTTTATTTTGCCCCTCGCCGCCTGGGCGAGGGACAAAAGCTCATCCTGAGTCACAACACGTTTCCTGCTGCACAACATAGGCATCACCCCATTATTCACCTTCGGTGGCAGGCACCGGAATGGTGATGGTTACGGTACGGTAGTAGCAGTTGCTGATTTCCGCCAAACGGCCGCCGGAAGCGGTCAGAATGGCATCACAATCAATAACTTGCTGCATAGCGGCGGTAACCTGCTCCAAGCTCAAATCCTGCTTGGGATCCTTGATGACAATGGACTTTTCGTCATTGTTTTCATCCAAAAATACCAGTACCAAAGTTTCACTGTTTCCCATGATTATTCCTCCTTTCCTTGCTTATTTTGCTTTTCCTGGGGTTCGTCCCTCTTGACGGACTCCTCCCTGGGTTTGCGGCAGACCCGGCTGCTCCGGCCGAGAATGCCCTGTTCAATGCCGGCCCTGATAACCAGCTGCAACAGATTTTTCAAATCCTTGATCATCTTAAATTCCTCCTTACTCTTCCTCCACTTCCTGCAACAGATTTTTGTCGCTGAAGGTAACCTTCGCCACCGCATTGGACATCAGCCCGCCCAAGGCCTTGGCGGTATTGTAAATATCGTCATCAGTGGCCTCAGGATTGATGGAATTGAAACTGCGGTTTTTTAACTTGGCACTGCCGCTGGCGGATACGCCGTCGCTGACGCTGAGGGTCAAGGTGCGGCCCAACAAAGTTTTTTCAACACTGGTCATGCTCTCCAACCTCCTTTCCTGCAAATTTGAAACCCGCCGGCTGGTACCTCACCGGGGCTTCAACCTATACACAGTCACGAATGCGGAAAAGTGTAACCCCCTTTTGCAAAAAAAATCGGGAATATGCGTCCACATTCCCGATTACCGGCAATTACTCTGTGTAATCACCCAACAGTTCCCTGACCAGGGGAACCTTCCTCAATCTTTCCCGGGCTTCATTCAGATGCAGGGAAGCGGTCTTGCGGCTCACCCCCAAATGCTCCGCCGCCTCGGTCACGGTCAAACCTTCCATAGCCATGGGGTAAAACACGGCAAACTGCTTATCTGATAATAAAGGTCTTACTACATCAAATAACAGCTGTCTGTCAAACTCCGGCATATAGCCATCCTCCGGAAACTGAAAATCCCCCTCCGGCAAGGTCTCCGCCTGTGACCGGTCAAAATTCTGCTTCATCCTACGGTTGAGGTGATTGTAGATACATTTGCAGGCATAATTCTCAAAATCCTTTTGTGAACTGCCCTTAAACCCGTCCATGGCACGGGTGAAGGCCTCACAGGCATCCCCCAACCCGTCCTCACCCAAATACAAAGCATAATGATGGCCCTTGGCAATCTTCTCAATCAAGGGCATATACATCGCCCCCAGCCGGTCCCTTGCGGACTGATTACGGTTTTGTGCTGCCTCCAGCAGCAGGGAAAAATTCTCGTAGCTGTTACTATTACGAATAATCATTTCTACCTCCAAATTCGTAGAAAAACTGATTATCCGCAGGAAGACGGGCCCGTCTTATGTAGCTACAGCCCACGAATATTTATCTATAACACCGCCGTTGCGATGCTATTTCCCAAGAAAAAAGCCGGGCAAATAACAGAAAACTCTGTTACCGCCTGGCTTAGATGTCTAACGCTCTTACCCAGTGTCAGTTACTTTTTCGTAAGATTAAAACAAAGGACCTACAATTCGGACATTTGCTTTTGATGCCATATTCTATTACTGCCTCTTTTTCGCTTATCTGCCTGATTAAAAATTTGCCCCCGTAATGCTCAAACAGTTTATGCCGGCACTTTGGGCATCTTGCCGCCGTCACTTGCAATATTTTCCCCTCCTTTTATAATTTTTTTGTAAGCAAATTGCTTACATTTGACGCAAAAAAATATGGGTTAATCATCCCTAATGAGGCAGGTTTGACCCTCATTAAAACTATTAAAACCCGCATATTTCAAATCAACCAAACGGTAAAAAGCCGCCTGTGCAGAAACATCAAACACCTCCACCATCATATTTACAAAATCAAAAACATCCTTGCCGGAAGACAAATCCCTGCCGAACCCTTTTTTCATAATATCAACCGCCCTTTTGGGCATCAGGAAAGCGCTGGCAAACTTGTCGGCATGCCACTCACGCCAACGCTCATCGGACCACTTGGGCATATTGAAACTGTCCTCCCTCTGGTTAACCGACCGGCACTCCGTATAGCAGGGGCCGTCACATTCCGTTGCGAACAGCTCCACCTGGTCCGGATTATAGTCATAATAGCGCCGGTGAAAAACCCAATGGCCACACTCATGGGCAACCGTAAACCGGTAACGGTGACGCTGCCGCCCATCGTTTGCCAGCTCCTTATTAATGACTATCGTACCGCCCCTGATATCCTCATAATCGCAAAACACAGTCATACCAAGAACCGCATTTTCGCCCACAAAAAAACGGTAATCCAAATCCAGATGCAAATAGAACTCCACAAATTCTTCAACATCCAGCGCCTGTGGCCGCTCCAACGCCGCAGGACAAAAATCCTGAACAAAATTCTGGGCAATATTCCCTATCTGCTCCTTCTTCAAAATGGGCATTCTTTTCCTATCGGTACAAAATTCCGGCCTGTACATTACTTTCCTTTCCTCTTGTCTTCCAATTCCTTAATAAATCTCTCCCAATCACTCCTGTTGGCCTGCAAATCCCTGGCCTTGCGGAGGGCAACCGCCACATACTCCTTTTCCATAATATACTTGGGAATATCCGGGGCAATAGTATTTTTGGTTTGCCCTGCCAAATCAAAAAGAATTGTCCTCTCCCTGTCGGATAAAGAAAGCTTGACCGCAATCTTTTCCAACTTGTCAATGGGCGGAGCGTTCCGCCTGTTCTTCTCAATATCGCTCAAATAAGGGGCGGTAATCCCTATGGCATCCGCCAACTCCCTGTACGACACCCCTCTTTCAAGCCGCTTGGCGTGAAGGAAATCCCCAAACAATCTGTCCTCCATCACAACCCCCTTTCTTTTGTATGCTATATGCTTACGCCCAATTTGCTTACATTATAACAGAAGGAATGGATTTGTCAAGGAAAAAATAAAAATGCCAAACAGCACCCACTATTTTAACAACACTTCGTTCTGCAACAGACAGTTGTATTGACCTGTACGATGACAAAAAATTTTCAATTTCACAAAATTCTCCCTTTCAAAAATGGAAATATTGTGATAAAATGATTTTTGTGTGACGTTTCAATTTGAAATTGTTGCGTCACGTAAAATTTGATTTTTTACAAACTGAAGGAGATTTTCAAAATG
>JAZLMD010000139.1:0-9530 GCA_045598465.1 Acidaminococcaceae bacterium
TCTCCAAAATATTTCGGATGAGCTTGTTGGCTCATTTTCTTATTAAAAGAATTTTTTGACTTTTGTCGGTTCCCCATCTCTCGATGTCGGAACCCGCACATTCGCTTTTCGTTACTGTTCAGTTTTCAAGGTTCCATCGCCGCCCCTCATCGAAGCGACTTTGCTATGATAGTACTTTCCGCCCAAAATGTCAAGCACTTTTTTCAAATTTTTTTCAGGCATGAAAAAAGGGCTCAACAGAGCCCTTTTTGAAGCATCAGGCACGTTCGATGTAATCACCGCTGCGGGTATCGATTCTGAGCACATCCCCTTCGTTGATGAAAAGGGGCACCTTAACGATGTAACCCGTTTCCATGGTGGCGGGCTTGGAACCGCCGGTTGCCGTATCACCACGAATGCCGGGATCCGTCTTAGCAACCTTCAGCTCAACGGTGTTGGGCAATTCAACACCCAAAATGCGGCTTTCATAAATGATGATCTTTACCGTCATGTTCTCAATAAGGTAGTTGAGAGCGTCACCCAACTGGTCCTTGGAAAGCTCCATTTGCTCAAAGGATTCATTGTCCATAAAGGTGTATTGACCATCGGATTCATAAAGATAGTTCATCTCCCTGCGGTCAATCTGCGCATTTTCAAACTTTTCCGTGGGATTGAAGCTCTTCTCAATAACCGCTCCCGTACAAAGATTACGCATCTTGGTACGTACAAAGGCCGCTCCCTTACCTGGCTTTACGTGCTGAAATTCGATGATCTGCCACGCATCACCCTCGTAAGTAATGGTCATGTTAGTGCGGAAATCATTTGAAGTGATCATAGTTAGTCCTCCTACTAATACATTAAATAATTTCGATCAACTGTTTGGTGATGCCGTTCAAGGGTTGCGCTCCCTCTTCCGTCAAAACAACAGTATCTTCTATACGAACCCCTCCCTTGGAGGGAATGTATATACCCGGTTCAATGCTAAACACCATGCCCTTTTGTAAAGCGGTTGTTCCCAACTTGTTGATATTGGGAAGTTCGTGGATTTCCAGACCCACTCCGTGTCCCGTCCCATGAATAAAATACTCTCCATACCCGGCATCAGCAACCACCTTACGGACCAATGCATCCAATTGCTGTCCATTCATACCAATTCTGGCGGATGCCACCCCCGCCGCCTGTGCCTTCTGCACAATGCCATATATTTTCCGATGCCACTCTGTAGCCCTTCCCATCACAACGGTTCTGGTCATGTCGGAATGATACCCCTCATACATGGCCCCAAAATCGAAGGTTATAAAATCTCCCGCTTGCAATCTTCTTCCGCCGGGCTGCCCGTGGGGCAAAGAACTTCTCGGCCCGGATACCACAATGGTCTCAAAAGAAGTTTTCTCACTGCCCTGAAGCTTCATTTCATGCTCCAAAATGGCCGCCACTTCCAACTCGGTCTGACCGGCCCTTATTTGGGACAGCAACTTGATAAATGCCTCATCCGCCATCCTGGCGGCGGTAATCAGCATATCCAACTCCTGCCTTTCCTTGATTTGCCGAATGCCCTCCAAATCAACACTGACCAAATCCCTGTCAAGCAGGAACTTCTTCAACTTGCAATACTCATCATACGTGAAGCGGTTCCCGTCAAAACCGATGCGTTCCGCCGGCCTTGCCAGCCCCGCCACAGTTTTCCAAAGGTCGCCCTTGTACTCCAGCACCTCAAAGTCGTGCATTTGAGTTCTGGCCTGCTCCGTAAATCGTCCGTCAGTTACCAATACGCCCCTGACATCATCAATGTATAAAATTCCCGCATCACCGGTAAACCCTGTGATGTATCGGATATTACTTCTGTTCTTTATAATCAGGCAATCCACATCCGCCTGTTTCATCAGTTCCAAAACACGTCTTATACGCATAATATTTGTTTATTTTACCACCACAAACCTATATTTGCAACTCTGCAGTCAATCTTTTTTGATAACACGGCGTACCATGCTGTCCTTCAACACAGGAATGCTGCAAGCCGCACTGAAATGCTGCTGGGCATGGGGAGCTACATTGATCACATTACCATCCTCATCCCGCATTTCCTGCAACACCAAGGGAACAATGCTTCCGTCAGGCATGAGAATTTCCAATTTCTCCCCCTCTTTCAAATTATTTCTTTGCTCCAAATAAATTCTCTGTTCGTCCCGTTTCCAACCCAAAACCCAAGCCACAAAATCATGTGTCTGTTCATACGTGCTGGTGACATAGACCTGACTGTCACCGTCCGGCTTTTTGATGGCAAACCCCGTGCAATAAGGCCTGTGGCTGACCTTTTCCAACTCCGTCAGCCATGCCTTGGGAACTATGTAATGGTCAGGGTCTTCGTAGCAGGCATCAATGGCTTTGCGGTAAACACTTACCACAGTAGCCACATAGTGGGCAGATTTCATTCTGCCCTCAATTTTGAAGGAGCCGACCCCTGAACGCATCAACTCCGGCAAATATTCAATCAGACAAAGGTCCTTACTGTTCATAATGAACGTCCCTCTGTCATTCTCCTGCACTTCAAACTTCTGCCCCGGCCGGTTCTCCTCCAACAAGCTGTACTTCCAGCGGCAGGCCTGGGTGCAGGCCCCCAAATTCCCGTCACGTCCGGTAAGATAGGCGCTAAGATAGCAGCGGCCGGAATAGGAAATACACATGGCACCATGCACGAAACATTCCAACTCCACAGAGGTTCTGGCACCGATTTCCCCAATCTCCCGCAAACTCAATTCCCGTGCCAGCACCACCCGTTTGGCCCCCAATTCCTCCCATGCCAGAACACTGGCAAAATTGGTGGTATTGGCCTGAGTGCTAACGTGCAAAGCCAAATCCGGTACCGTTTCCCGTGCAACCTTCCACACTCCCAAATCGCTGACCAGCAAACCGTCAACACCCAACTCTTCCAATTTTTTCAGATATCCCGGCAAATTATGTATCTGGACGTTGTGAGCAAAAATATTGACTGTAATATAGACCTTCTTCTTCAGTCCATGGGCATACTCCACCATCTCTCTCATCTGGTCAGCCGTGAAATTATCGGCAAAAGCACGGAGTCCGAATTCCTTACCCCCACAATACACCGCATCCGCACCATAAAGAAGCGCTATCTTTCCTTTTTCTAAATTTCCCGCCGGAGCCAAAAGCTCCGGTTTCACAATCCTACGCATTTATCTTCCGTTCTCAATCTCTCTGATAGCCCTCAAATGGGCTTCATAACTGGTAGTAAAACGATGATGACCGTCCTTTTCCGCCACAAAATACAGATAGTCCGACTCCTTGGGATGCAAAGCTGCCCTGATGGCCGACATACCGGGACTGGCAATAGGTCCCGGAGGCAGCCCGTAGTTTTGGTAAGTGTTATAAGGATGGTTGATTTCCGTGTCTTTATAGTAGATAATCTCTCTCTGCTTACCGCCCAGGATATATTGCACGGTGGTATCTGATTGCAAAGGCATACCAATCTTCAACCGTTTATGAAAAATCCCCGCAATTAGAGGTTTCTCATCTTCAAATACTGCCTCTTTCTCCACAAGCGAAGCCATAGTTATTACCTCTCGCAGATCCAACTGCCCATCCTTCACTTTTTTCAGAACACCTGATTTACTCAACTCATCGTGAAAAGTTTTTACCATCAATTCCAGCAAATCCTGCTCCGAATAACTGGCGGGAAAATCATAAACCGCAGGATAAAGAAACCCCTCCGCCGCATAGATGACCCGCTTGTCCCTGGCCTTCATATAGTCATAGGGGGCATAATTCCTGGCCAGCTTGCAGAATTTGGCAGCATCGCCCAACCCCGCATTTTGTAAAGCATTGCCAACTTCCGCCACAGTAAACCCCTCCGGCACAGTCAATTTGGCCATCTGCACCCGACCTTGGGACAAAAGACGAACAATATCCGTACTATTCATACCCCCATCAATCGAATATAATCCCGCCTGTAATTTGCCTGCCAAGCCCCTGATTCTCGCCTCCAAACGAAAGGCACCTGGACGTCTGATTAATTTTCTGTCATAGAGAATTTCCGAAATTTCCTTGGTAGTCATACCAGGAGTGATCATAACCGAATATTTTCCCGTAGGAGCATAGCCCTTGTTTCGCCCCCAAAAAACAATCAGGAAATTCACAAGGAAAAAAAGAAAAATCAGTGCTAAAAAGAAAGTTAGATACCGATTATTCCTGACCCAAGTCAAAATATCGGTTTTGCGGCTCGGTCTCTTAGTCCTCAAGTTCCGCATATGCCCTCTGTGCCGCCTTAAACTCCTCTTCAGTGGGTTCCACATAAACCGGAACACCATCTTTGTCGAACTCTATCTTGGCCAGGATGGCTGTATCTTCATCCTCATGCTCATGACAATGGCAATCTTCCTCACCGCAGGCGCAAGTATCCTCGGGCAAACCTACCAAAACAGCAAAAGTATTCTTTCCCACCTCAAACTGCTGCTCTTCGTAAAAATAATGCTCCTGGCCGTCTTCATCAGTAAAGACAATAACGTCTTCAAAATCTTCCTCCGGCTCAGCATTGAGCATATTTTGAATATCCTTTTCAGTATCCTTCATCGCTTATCTCCTGCTATCCAAATAATTTTGCAAAATGACCACTGCCGCCATTTTGTCAATGATTTTCTTGCGTTTGGCACGGCTCAAATCCGCCTCAATCAAAACCTTTTGGGCTGCCACTGTGCTCAACCGCTCATCCCACAAAATAACATCCACATCAGGAAAAAGCCCTTTCAATTCCTCAGCCAAGACCTCACAACTCTGGGCCCTTTCCCCAATGCTGCCATTCATATTTTTCGGGTAACCCACCACCATGCCCGCCGGCCTATACATCGACACCAATTCCCTAAGCCGTGCGAAATCCCGTTCCTTTGAAGTGCGGCGAATGGTTTCAACCCCATTGGCAATCATGGCCAATTCATCGCTTCCCGCCACCCCGATGGTTTTGGTTCCCACGTCCAACGCCATATACCTCATCTCAATTGACCATTGTGTTCAGGTAATTCTTTACCATTTCTTCAATGAGTTCATAGCGTTCATAACGCCGCAACTGGGTCCTTGCTTCCTTAAAACTGGTGATATAGGTGGGATCGCCGCTGAGCAAATAACCGGTCAATTGGTCCACCGGATTATAACCCTTCTCTTCCAGCGCTTTGCAAACTTCCTTGATGGTCGTAGCCACCGATTTCTTGTCGCCACCACGGCGAAATGTCATGGTCTCATTAAACTCATTCATCATCAGTCACCTGCCTTCTTACCCCGCAAAAACAGCCACATGGGTGCTGCCAAAAGCGAGGATGTATAAATACCGCTACTGAATCCTACCAACATAGCAAAACTGAAATTACGGATGGTCTCACCGCCCCAGAGGAAAATCGCCACTACGCTGAACAAACTGGTCAAGGAAGTATAGAAAGTCCTGGTCATGGTCTGCCAAATGCTGTTGTCAATCATATCGCTGAGAGTTTCCGTACGCCGCCGCAATTTCATGTTCTCACGGATGCGGTCAAACACCACTATGGTACTGTTAATTGAATAACCCACAACCGTCAACAGCGCCGCCACAAAGGAACTGTCCAACTCGATATGCAACAAACTGAAATAACTCAGCGTCACACTTACGTCAATAATCAGAGCTAAAATTGCCGCAATGGCAAAACGGAACTCAAACCGCAGGGAAATATAGGCAATCATCAGCACCCAACTCAGCACAATGGCAGTGACCGCCTGTTCAATTAGCTCTCCACCCACCGTGGCATCCACCTGCTCGATACGCTGAATTTCATATTCACCGAACTTGGCCTTCAGGGCTTCCACCACCTCCCGGCGTTTGGCCTCCGTAATAATGCCCGTACGAATCAAAACATCGGGACTGCTTTCCCCATCACTGTTGGCCAGCTGAATAATGGAGTTGCCCAACCCCTGGGCGCTCATAACTTCACGCAATTCCACAACCTTCACCGGTCTTTGAAAATACAAATCCATAATGGTGCCGCCGGTAAAATCAATGCCCAGGTTGAACCCCCGCATAATCATAGAGCCAAACCCGATGCACAGAAAGGTAATGGTGATGCCAAAGAAAAGCTTATAGTTACGGACTATACTGAAACGTAATTTCTGAAGAAGATCACTCATTTTTTAGCCACCTCCTCCACCTTGGGCGCACCCACGCCAAATATCCAGGGATTCTTAGTCATGTTACTGTAAATGAGGAAATGCAACATATACTTGGTAACAAAAACCGCACTAATCATACTCAAAATAACACCCAACGCCAATGTAACCGCAAAACCCTTCACAGGACCGGTACCAAGATAAAACAAAATCAAAGCCGCCATAAGAGTAGTAATATTACTGTCCATGATAGTGATTAGTGCCCTATCAAAACCTGCATCCATAGCGCTGCGCAGGGTTCTGCCCTTTTTTACTTCCTCCTTGAACCGTTCAAAAATCAGCACATTGGCATCCACCGCCATACCGATGCTCAAGATAATGCCAGCAATGCCGGGAAGGGTCAAAGTCGCATTCAGATACCGCATCACCAAAAGCAACATCATGGTATAGAGCAACAAAGCAATGTCCGCCACCACCCCGCTTAGGCGGTAAAAAATTAACATAAAAACAAATACCGCCGCACAACCGATAATAAAGGCCGTAATGGATTTCTCCTTGCTGTCCTGCCCCAGAGTTGGTCCCACGGTACGGTTTTCCATAATCTCCAGCTTCACCGGCAAGGAACCGCTGCGAAGCAAAATTCCCAAATGCACCGCCTCCTCCATGGTGTAGTTCCCCGTAATTTGGGCCCTGCCGCCGGTAATGGCCTCATTCACATTCGGGGCCGTCAGCACCTTGCCGACCAAAGCAATGGCAATGGGCCTGCCAATGCTGCGAGCCGTAACCTCGGCGAACTTCTTGGCTCCCTCGTCATTAAACTCCAAAGAGACACAGGCCCTGTTGTTCTGACCAATCTGCCCCCGGGAATCCTTCAAATCATTACCGGTCAAAACCACCTTGCCGTCATAATCAATAAACTGCAACATAGCGGTCTTGCCCAACATGGCAATGGCCTTCTCAGGATCTTTAATACCCGGCAGCTCCACAATAATCCGGTCCTTGCCCTGACGCTGAATCAAAGGTTCCGTCAAACCCAGTTCATTGACACGCCGTTCAATGATACTGACAGAACGCTTCACCGCATCATCATCCACCTTCAATTCGGCGGTATCCACTGCCTGCAACACTACATGGGTGCCGCCCTGCAAATCCAAACCCTGTTTAATCGAATGGGTCAGGGGTCTGATATAGACGCAGAAGCCCCCTACGATGGCCAAAGTCACCAGCAGGAACTTCCCTATTTCACTCCATCTCAAAGCAAATGCCTCCTTACTTCACCGCACTTTGCCTGCCGCTGACAGCAGTACGCAAATAGGTAACCTTCACGCCTTCCGCCACTTCCAACACCACGGTTTTTTCTGCCAATTCAACAATCTTGCCACACATGCCGCCGATGGTAAAAATCTCATCCCCTTTCTTCAACCCGTTCAGCATCTCCTGACGGGCCTTCTGCTCCTTGCGTTGGGGACGCCAAATCATAAAATAGAACAATGCCCCCATCAGTACGATGGGTGCCGCCATGTGTAACATCTGCAAAGTTTGCTCACTCATTTTATTCTCCTCCTCCAAAATCACGCATCAAGATAATTGTTCAAAAATTTTTCCCTAAACTCCGGGAACCTGTCCTCCGCAATGGCGGCCCTGATTTCTTCGGCAAAATGCAACAGGAAATACAAATTATGTATGGATAGCAGCCGCAACGCCAATGTCTCCTCCGCTTTTAACAAATGACGAATATAAGCCCTGGAATAATTGCGGCAGGTATAACATCCGCAACCCTCCTCAATGGGGCTGAAATCCTCCTGACAGGCCGCATTCCGTACCACCAGCCGCCCCCTGTGGGTCATGGCTGTGCCGTTTCTGGCCACTCTGGTGGGGAAGACGCAATCGAACATATCCACACCCAGGTTCACACCTTCCACTATACAGTCCGGCGTGCCCACCCCCATCAGGTAACGGGCCTTATCCCTGGGCAGAAACCGGGTGGTATGACCAAGAATCTCATACATCATAGGTTTTTCCTCACCCACACTCAGACCGCCTATACCATAACCGTCAAAATCCATCTCCACCAACTGTTGGGCACTCAGCTTACGCAAGTCCTTATACATACTCCCCTGCACAATACCGAACAAACCCTGGTCCGCCCGTGTATGTATTTTTTGACATCGCTTGGCCCAACGGCCTGTACGCAGAGTGGACTTCATAGCATAATCGTAATCGCTGGGATAAGGAATACATTCATCAAAAGCCATGGCAATATCCGCTCCCAATTTTTCCTGGACAACAGTTGCCACCTCAGGGCTCAGAAACTTTGGACTGCCGTCAATATGGCTGCGGAACTTGACCCCTTCCTCCGTAATCTTACGCATTTGGGCCAAACTGAAAACCTGAAACCCGCCAGAATCCGTCAACATGCCCCGCTTATAGTTCATAAACTTGTGCAAACCGCCGGCCTTGGCCACCAAATCCGCACCGGGCCGCAGGAACAAATGATAAGTATTGGAAAGAATCACCTGACTCCCCATATCGTACAACTCTTCCGGAGTCAAGGTTTTCACTGTGGCCTGGGTACCCACCGGCATAAACATGGGCGTGTCAAAAATTCCGTGGGGCGTGTGGAGCTTCCCCAACCTGGCCCCGCTCCTTGGACACTCTTTTATCAACTCATAGAATACAGCACTCATAGTCATAGATAATACATTATAAATAAACTAAGTCAAAATGTCAACAAGAAACGTCCTCATACCCGCACTATAAAAATGGTTGCAACCGAAAATCAATTCAATCGCAAGCATTTTTCACTGTCTCTGTTAATCCCTCAAAACTAACACAACCACGTTTTTATAAAATCATTTATGCAAGGAAAAACTGTCCAATGCTGCTTTTATTTTTTCACCAAGCACAGAAGGCAGGCCCTGAATATTCACATTCAAAAATCCCCTTACAATAATGGCAGTGGCCTCCTCTTCGTCCAGCCCCCGTGCCATCAAATATTCAATCTCTTCCGGTGCAATACGTCCCACCGCCGCCTCGTGGCTCATTTGGGCATCATTAGTAAAAGCGTCCAACTGGGGAATGGCGCTGATATACCCCTCTTCCGATAGCATCAATCCGTGGCATTCCAAATGTGCCTTCACACCCTTGGCTTTGCCGGCCAAAGTACCCCGATTAATTGCCTCGCCACCCAAGCAAATCGTCCTGGTAATGATTTCCGCTTTGGTGTCCCTCTGTTCCAATATCACCCTGCCGCCCACATCCATATGTGAACCCCTGGGAACTACCAGCACGGAATTCAGACGGCAAACCGCCCCTTCCCCCGTCAAACGGGTCAGGGGATTCATTTGGATATCCTCCGCCCCTTCCATGTTAATATAGTTGGAAATATAGGTGCCACCCTCGTCCACCAG
>JAZLMD010000140.1:0-3888 GCA_045598465.1 Acidaminococcaceae bacterium
CTAACCACAAGCCCATCTTACCATAATTTATAACTTCTAATTTCTAACTTCTAACTCGCAGTGAGCGACCCCACCACCGCATCGCTCCGCTCCAGCCATCAGCCAACAGTAGTCAGGGTTCAGAAAAGTTGACAACCATACGAACTTTACTCAACCCTGATGGCTCAACCCTCAACCCTGTCGCCACAGGCGACTTACGGTCCCCCGCCCCACGCCTGGGGCGGAAAAAGTTCGCTTTATGCGGACTTCCCTGCTCTAATTACAGGAACCTCTTACCATCCCTGCGCCCTGCGCCCTGCGCCCTGTAATCCCTGACACCTGAACTGATAAAATAGCCAAAAGTGTTGTACATTTTTTGCTGTTGCTGACCCGGAACTTAAAACGGCCATTCCCGACTGATGGGAAAGACCGTTATAATCACTCCAACAATTCTTTTTGCCGTGTGAATTTTTCTGCCAGGTCCTGCAGATTGTCATAGATCAGTTCATGGTTTATGTATTCCACATTCAGAGCGGACACAATCTTCTTAATGCTTTTGGTCGTGAAAGGTCTGCTCTCGTCAATCCTATGAATATGCTCAAAGACCTGGGCAGGAGTGGGATTGGACACCAGCCGGTAAAGGGTGCTACGTACATAATCGCCGCACAAAGAACAGTTCAGATGCAGCCCTTTAATTAAACCGGCCATTGGGCCCAGTTTATCAATAATTCTGAGAATATAGTCAACACCCTCTTCCTCGGTTTTAAGTTTCAGATTGGTATTCAGCAGATGTCCCGTATCCAACATAATCCCCACATTGGGATGCTTGATGCGTTCAAAGAAAAACTTCACTATTTTGCTGTCCGTAAGTCGCAAACCTGGCCACCAAAGATTCTCAAAAAGCACTTTGGTTGTGGGAGGAACTTCATCAGCCACCATATTGAAAATCTCACTGGCGGCCAGGCACACCTCCCTGTCGCTGTAGTTGAACTGCCAGGTGTAGATTTCTTCAAAATTGGCCTCGGAAACATGCCAAACCAAATATTCCGGATTATCCAGCAAGGCGGCGGCAATATTTTTACGGATAACCCCCAGCCATTCCGCCCGTCCCAGGGCTTCATGGTAATAGGCGTTCCTGTCGTTAACACTGGGGAACATGGCTCTGAGCCGCTTGTTGTTCTTCAGCCAAAAATCCATAAATGTTGGCCAATACAAGAGATGCACCCCATAAGTCAAATCCGCATATCTCTTAGCCGGGGCATCCGTAGTATAAACAAAACGTTCAATGCCGTCCGCGCCAACGGAACTGACAAACTGTTGCAGGGAAAGCCCCCTCTGCAACAGTTCGTTTTCATATTCAGGAATGCTTGCGTAGTTGAACAAATGTTTCATATCTTGGCACCAAAATCTTAAAATTCACTCGGTATTATAACATAGTTTTGCCATCTCTTCCACTGCCTTCAGGGTATATTGGCTTGTGGAATAAAGGTACTGGTCATGCAGTTTGTAAAAACGTTTGTGCTTCACCGCCTCCACATCTTTGTACAAAGGGTTCTCCAAAATTTTTTGGGCAAAACCATCCAGGTCCTTTTTTTTGGTATAGTCCCAACTGGGCATAAAAAGTACATCCGGATTCAGTTCCAGCAACAACTCCTCACTCAGAACCGCCTGGGCAGGAACATTCTTCTCCGCCAAAGCATTCTTAATCCCGGCATAATAACACAAATCGTTAAAAGGACCCTCCGGACCCATAATGCCCATGGTACTCAGGGCCAGCACTCTGAGCATTTTTCCCTGATGCTTGGCAAGGGCTTTCCTCCGAACTGCCAACAAATCCTTTTGCAATTTTGCTGTCATCTCCCGGCCCCGCTCTTTTTCCCCCACTGCCTCCGCCACCTGGTTGATAAAAGTCATAATCTCCTGCACCGTATTGGCACTGGTACAGGTCACAACTTTCAAGCCCGCCGCTTTCAGGGCATCGCAATAGCCCGGCCCCATAAAGCTGGCCGCCAGCACCAAATCGGGATTCAAGGCCACAATGGCTTCAAAATTCCCCCCGTACACACGACTCTTTATCTGTTTGGCCTTCTCCACCGCACAACTGATACTGGGATCGTCCACCAGATAGGTAAGCCCTTTGATGCGTTCCGCCGGAACCAAATCCAAAAGAATCTCATCAATGCTGGTGTTCAAACTTACAATACGCTGGGGTTTGGCAGTGAAAATGACCCTGTTGCCGAAGGAATCCACCACAGAGTACAAAGCTTTCCCCTGCTCCCCTTTTGTAGTAATCGCCCCGCAACCGGTCAGCAGCAAACAGGCCAAACACAATAGCAAAAGAAACAATTTTTTCATAATAATTTTAATTCTTCTATATTATAGCACACAACATTATAGCACACAACCAAATCAAATTCCAGAAAATCTACTGTCAGTCACTTTTCGATGTTTTCACCATGCAGCGATTGCCATTGACAATTCACCACAATTCACCCGCAGCAAACGGAACAGCAAAAAATGTAGTAAATTTTTCTAAAATTACGTACATTTTTTGGTGTTGGCGCACAATATAGCAAAAACTCTACATGAGTTTTGGAAAACTCTCGTAGAGTTTTTGCGTTATGTGTAGAGTTTGGTGAATTGCCAACTGAAAATTTTTTAGAACGTAAACTCAACTCCGCCATAGATGGTTCGGCCGGGACGGGCATAGAAAGTTCTGGGATAAGCCCAAGCGGCATCAAACTGGTCGGCGTAGTACTTGTTGAAAAGATTGTTGCACTTCAGGAATACTTTGGCGTTCTTCACCGGCTTGTAGCTAACGCTCAAATCCATCAGCATATAGAAATTCCCCTGGGGCACGGAACCATGCACAAAGTCGGAACCGGAAGCACCTATCATGGCCCGGATATCCGTCCCCACATTCCACTTGCCGGAAGTATAATCAACGCCCAAATTGATTTGGTTGGAAGGATATACCACATACTCCATAGGTTGTTCGCTGTGGACATAGGCCCAACCCAATTTGGCATGCCAGTTGCCGTCAAAGGTTTTGTCATATTGCACATCAAAGCCGTGGGTTTTGCTGTTGTCGTCAAGATTGGTATAGGTTTGATTTGGATATACGCCTACTGTGGTAATCATTTGATCCGCATTACGCCGGAAAAAATGCACACTGACCACATCATTGGGTGTAAATTTGTGATTGAAACCGATTTCATAGTTCTTGCCCTTTTCCGGTTTCAGGTTTGCATTGCCATAGGTGGGCATATAGAGCTGGCTGATGGTGGGGAGAACAAAATAGTCGTTATAACCGATATACATGTTGCTCTTTTCACTAAACTTGTAGCCCAAATTGACACTTTTGGCAAAATTGCTGTCCACCTCCGCCTTGCCGGAAGTGCCGGGTTTGTCGTAACGCACACCGGCGGTCAACTCCCAACCCTTGCCGAATTTCCAACTATCCTGAAGAATGACTGCTTTATTTTCCAAAGATTCCTTGTTTCCCCGCAACTCCTCGGACTTAAAGTATTCCAAACCAAAAGTCAAAGTGTTGTCCTTGTTGGCATAAGTGAACAAATCCTTAAAATTACTGCTCTTCCAATTATTGTTAATATAGTAGGGCCAAAGCGTACCGGTATTACTTTCCGTGTTGTATTCGTACTTAGTATAGTTGTACATAAACTGATTGCTCAATTTATCATTAATCTTGCCGTCCCATCTGAACTGTACATTGGTGGCCTTGGTTTTGCCGTCAAAATGTCCGCCGCCGTAAAGATAATCCTCATAACCCCAGTTTTCGTTGGCATAACGGTAATCCAAGGAAATGTTATTGCCTTCACTGAATTCATGGGCCAGACCTACACTGATGTTTTCTCCGTTTTTACGATTGTCCCATTTGTCATCATTGGC
>JAZLMD010000141.1:0-28457 GCA_045598465.1 Acidaminococcaceae bacterium
CTGCGGTGTTCAATATGGATGATGCTTCTTCCCCCGTTATTATGGCTAAAACCGGGACGTCTGTCCTAACCTATGGTATGCAGGATGCTAATGATATTTATCCGAAAGATATAAAGATTTTTGCCAAAGGGATGGATTTACAACTGGTGACTCCCCAGGGAACTATGCAGCTGCACACCAGAATTACCGGTGCGTTTAATGTGTATAATATAATGAGTACGGTTGGGGCATTGTTGGCAGAGGGAATTGATATCAGGATTATTGAAAAGGAAATAAACGGTTTTGCCGGGGTTCCAGGCAGATTCCAATTGGTGGATTGCGGTCAGGATTTTACTGTTGTTGTGGATTATGCCCATACTCCGGACGGTTTGGAAAATGTTTTGGCTACCGCCCGTAAGATTACGGAAAATAATTTGTGGGTGGTGTTCGGGTGCGGTGGTGACAGGGACAATACCAAGCGGCCCATTATGGGGCATATAGCAGGTACTCTTGCAGATAATGTGGTGGTGACCAGTGACAATCCCAGAACCGAGGAGCCGGAAAAGATTTTGGACCAGATTTGCGGGGTGTTGGATAATGACAAGAAAAAATATGTGCGTATTGCCGATCGTAGGGAGGCCATTGGTTATGCCCTGAAAAATGCCGTAAAGGGTGATGTGGTGATGATTGCCGGCAAGGGGCATGAAAATTATCAAATTTTGAAGACGGGAACAATCCAGTTTGATGATAAAGAAGTTGCAGAGGAGTTTTTGACAAAATGTTTGCACTTAATGAAATAAAGCGATTCTTATGTTTGGATTATCAGTTGGATTTGGGATACCAAGAGGAAGAAGTATTTTTTGGACGGGTAACTACTGATTCTAGAGATGTTCAACCTGGAGATTTGTTTTTTGCGTTGGTGGGGGAAAAATTTGACGGACATAATTTTGTTGTCAAGGCCGTTGAGTCCGGAGCCAAGGGTGTGGTCATCTCCAAGGACATGGATGTGCCGAAGGGAGCGGTAAAATTATTGGTGGAGGACACTCTCAAGGCCTATCAGGCATTGGCAGCCGCCTATCGCAAAAAAAAGAAAAATCTGAAGGTTATCGGTATCACAGGTTCAAACGGCAAAACTTCCACCAAGGATATTCTGGCCCACTGTTTGAGTACAAGGTATAAAGTGGTTAAGACACAGGCCAATTTCAATAACGAAATCGGTTTGCCGAAAACCGTTTTGGAGATTCAGGATGATACGGAAATCGCAATAGTTGAAATGGGGATGCGGGGACTGAATCAAATCAGGGAGTTGTGTTATATTGCCCGTCCTGAGAGTGCTTTGATTACTAATGTGGGGGTTAGTCACATAGAGATATTGGGTTCCCGTGAAAAAATAGCTAATGCCAAAAGGGAAATTCTGGAAGGACTGAATTGTGATGGCTATGCAGTATTGAACGGGGACGATGTGTATACAAGGAAGATGGGGGAGGAGTGCATGGCCCAACCCATTTACTTCGGAATGCAGGATAGTAATGATTACTATGCGACAGATTTGTTGATGAATCCAGATGGTACGGATTTTGTTTGTCATGAAAGAATCAGCGGGCATAAGGTTGGTGTCCACCTGCCACTTTTAGGAATACATAATGTGTACAATGTTTTGGCTGCAATTGCCATGGCGGTATGTTACGGGGTGGATATGGTAACAAGCGCTAATGCACTTGGAAGTGTGCAGTTGACGGAGCGTCGGCTACAAATTATCAAACGGGGTGATGTGACTTTTATTGACGATAGTTATAATGCCAATCCCCATAGCATGAGAGCGGCATTGGAAACGTTGAAAATGGTGAAGGACGGTTCGGAAAAGAAATATCGTTGTCGCAGTATTGCGGTTTTGGCGGATATGCTGGAACTGGGGGAAATTACCCAAAAGGCCCATGAGGAAATAGGCCTGATGTGTAAGGATACAGGCATGGATTACCTTATCACCTATGGGGAAAATGCGAAGAATATTTATTGGGAAGCTAAAAAAGCAGGAGTGAAAGCCCAGTTATGCGATAATGTCAAACAGGCCTATGAGTGCTTGGCCCATATTGTGCGTTCTGGGGATGTGGTTCTTCTGAAAGGCAGTCATTCTATGGAAGTAAATAAGGTGTTGGATTATTTTGATGAATAATGTTTTGTGGATGGGAATGGCTGCCTTTGCAGTTTGTGGAGCGTTGGGACCTGTCGTTATTCCTTTGCTGCACAAGTTAAGATTTGGACAGAATGTGAGAGGTTGCGGCCCGGAAAGCCATAAACAGAAATCAGGTACTCCCACTATGGGCGGGGTAATGATTCTGGTGGGGCTCATGGTGGCAGTGGCATTTTTCGGGGAATGTACCCCGCCCCTCAAAGTGGCACTTTTTTTGACCTTGTCCCATGGTGTGATAGGCGCTCTGGATGACGGGATTAAGATTGTCAAAAAACGTAATCTTGGTTTGAATGTAATGCAGAAATTTGTTTTGCAGATACTGGTAGCGGCCGGGTTCGTATGGTACGGAGTTATGACAAAGTTCCCGTCTGAATTGTGGGTTCCCGGCTTCAATATGTATTTTGATTTGGGATATTGGTACTATTTGGTAGTATTCGCTTTGCTTTTGGGGACGACCAATGCGGTGAACTTTACGGACGGGCTGGACGGATTGGTATCCTTGGTATCCCTGCCTGTATTTCTGACTTTCGGATTTTTTGCCTATACTCTTGGGAAAACGGATTTGATGGGGTTCAGCGCAGCCCTGTTCGGCAGTTTGTTGGGATTTTTTATTTATAACCGGCATCCTGCTAAAGTATTTATGGGTGATACCGGTTCTTTGGCCCTGGGTGGTGCGGTGGCGGCCCTGGCTCTGCTTTTGAAATGTGAGTTGTTGCTGATTGTTTTGGGCGGGATATATGTGGCGGAAGCGTTGAGCGTTATTTTGCAGGTGGGTTCTTTTAAGTTGCGGCATGGTAAAAGAATCTTTCGCATGGCTCCAATTCATCATCATTTTGAGTTAGGCGGTTGGGGAGAGGTGCTGACGGTAAAAGTGTTCTTCCTTGTGAGTTGCCTGTTGGCGGCTGTTAGTTTCCTTTTGTGGGTAATAAAATTTGTAATTTGAGGCAGGAGGATATGAAGGTTTTGGTTTATGGTGCAGGTATCAGCGGACAGGGGGTGGCTGAGGTTCTGCAAAAAGATGGGAACGATGTGCTGATATATACCGATGCAATGAATTCCTTTGCTGAAAGTATTGAAGGGGTTGATTTGCTGGTGCTTTCCCCAGGTGTTTCTCCGGAAAAGGAGGAAATCCGCTTGGCTCTGAGTAAGGGGATTAAGGTTGTGCCGGAAGTTGAGGTGGCTTTTACACACTATTCGGGCAGAATGGCGGCTATAACAGGCACAAACGGAAAAACCACCACCACTACTTTGGTGGGGGAAATGCTGAAGACATTGGGAGTGCCTGTGAAAGTGGCGGGCAACATTGGTCTGAGCTTGAGTAAGGAAACGGAGGGATTGACGGATAATGCCTGGGTGGCGGCGGAACTGAGCAGTTTTCAGTTGGAAATGGTGCAGAATTTTGCCCCAACCATCAGTTGTATTTTGAATTTGACTCCGGATCATTTGGAACGGCACCATACATTGGAGAATTACTATCGGGCCAAGAAAAATATCTGTTTGCAGCAAAATGAAAAGCAGTTCGCCGTACTGAATTATGATGATGCCAACATTCGCAGTTGGGCTTATGATTTACGGTGCAGGGTTTGTTATTTCAGCCGGTGCATGGAACTGCCTGAGGGTGCATTTATTCGGAACGGCAGTTTTGTTGTGGCGTGGGATGGCAAAGAAGAAATCATATGTTCGGTAAAAGATATGAAAATTTTCGGCCCCCATAACGAGGAAAATGTTTTGGCGGCCATCGCTGTGGCCTATTTGGCAGGATGCCGGGCATCAGATTTGGCTAAGGTAATCAGGGAGTTTAAGTCGGTGGAACATCGTTTGGAATATGTACGCACATTGGATGGGGTCAGATACTATAACGATTCAAAGGCCACCAATGCGGATAGTGCGGTGAAAGCGTTGGAATCATTCCCGGAGGGGCATGTGGTTCTCATTGCGGGAGGACATGACAAGCTGACGGATTTGCACGACCTTATGGGAATGATAAAAAAGAATGTGGATGTTTTGATTTTGCTGGGGGAGGCCAAGACAAGGTTTCTGGCTGCTGCTGAAGCGAAGGGAATCAAAAACATCCATTTGGCCGAATCCTATGATGATGCGGTTTTGCTGGCAAGAAAATTTGCCAAGGAGCCCCAGGTTGTCCTGTTAAGTCCTGCCTGCAGCAGTTACGATATGTTCAGTAGTTTTGAAGAACGGGGAAAGAAATTTAAGGAATTGGTACAAGCATTATGAAAATTTTGATTAGTGGTGGCGGTACGGGAGGGCATATTTATCCGGCTCTCTCTATTGCAGATGAATTGAAAAAAATAGTTTCTGAGATTGAGATTGTTTACGTGGGAACGGCAGCAGGGTTGGAACGTAATATTGTGCCACGTTACGGTTATGAAATGCGTTATATTGAGGTGGCCGGATTTCGCAGAAGTTTGAGTTTTGACACCATCAGAAGCATCTATTTGCTGTACAAAGGGCTGAAGCAGGCGAAGGAACTTATTGCTGCAGAAAAACCTGATTTGGTGATTGGTACCGGCGGTTATGTTTGCGGGCCTGTGGTTTATCAGGCGGCCAAGGCGGGTATTCCCACTTGCATTCAGGAGCAGAACGCTTTGCCCGGTGTGACCAACAGGATTTTGGCAAGGATGGTGAATAAAGTTTTGCTTGGTTATGAAGAGGCGGCAAAACATTTCAAGGCCAAGGGTGAGGTGGTGTATACCGGTAATCCTATCCGCGAGGAAATTTTGTGTCAGAACAGGGAGCGTAGTTATCAGGAGCTGCGCTTAGATCCACAGTTGAAGACAGTTTTGGTTTTTGGCGGCAGCCGTGGCGCCAAGAGTATCAATAGTGCTATGGTTGATGTGGAATTACAGTTGAGTAAACGCAATGATGTGCAGGTTTTGCATGCAACGGGGGAGACCAATTATACGGATCATATCAAGGCCTTGGGAAGCAAAGGTGGTGTCAACGGGAATATTCATATTGTTCCGTACTTACATAATATGCCTTCCGCTTTGGCAGTGGCTGATTTTGTTGTTTGTCGGGCCGGGGCAATCGGCCTGGCGGAAATTATGGCTAAAGGTTTGCCGGCAATTTTGATTCCTTTTCCTTTTGCAACCGGCAATCATCAGGAATTCAATGCCAGGGCGTTGGAAAGCAAGGGGGCGGCCAGGGTTATCTTGGACAAGGATTTGAACGGGAAAATTTTGCTTGAGCAAATTAAGGAGTTGCTGGACAGTCCGGACGTATTGCAAGATATGCATGTGTCCGCTTTGAGGGAAGCGAAACCCATGGCGGGCCGTGATATTGCGGACACGGTAATGGCCTGCCTTTTTGAAGGATATAAAAAAGTTCATTTTGTAGGGATAGGGGGGGCGGGGATGAGCGCCATTGCCAGCGTCCTGTTGAAGCGTGGTTACAAAGTTCAAGGCAGTGACCTGAATTCCGGGGAGGTGGTTTCCCGCTTGATCGGTCAGGGGGCGCAAATAAAGATTGGGCATGCCGCCGAGAATATTGAAGGGGCGGATTGCCTGGTTTTGAGCACTGCCATCCATACTGATAATTCGGAGGTGTTGGCTGCCAAAGAGAAAGGCATACCTGTTTTTCACCGTAGCAATATTTTGAGTTGGCTTGTGAATGTTAAAGATGGTGTAACCGTGGCCGGGGCACATGGGAAAACTACTGTTACATCCATGCTGGCATTTATTGCGGATAAAGCCGGTATTGGGGCGACTGCCCTCATAGGCGGGGATGTGGCCCAATTAGGGGGAAATGCGATTACTGGGGATGGAGGTTATGTTATCGCAGAGGCAGACGAGAGCGATGGTTCTTTCCTAAAGTTCAAGTCCAAAATTGCTGTGGTAACTAATATTGAAGACGATCACTTGGACCACTACGGTACTGAGGAAAATATTTATTGCGCCTTCAAAGAATTTGTGGCTAATGTTAAAGAGGGCGGCAGAGCAGTACTTTGTGTTGATAATGTTAATGTCAGACGGTTGGTAAATGACCTTGAGGGCGCTTTGCCTGTAGTGACTTACGGATTGCACGACGGAGAATATAGGGCTGTTGATATCGAATTCAAGGGTGTGGGAAGTATTTATACCTTGTTGCATGACGGTACGGTGATCGCCCGTGTGGAACTTTCTGTTCCCGGAATTCATAATGTTCAGAACAGTGTGGGGGCTTTTGCCGCTGCTGCAAGTATGGGTATTTCGGAGGAAACGATTATTGCCGGTTTGAAGGAATTTGGCGGGGCAAGAAGAAGGTTTGAAACCAAGGCCAGGGTGGATGATATTTGGTTTGTGGATGATTATGCCCATCATCCCACTGAAATCAAGGCGGTGTTAAAAGCAGCCAGGGAAACCGGCAGCGAGAGGATTGTGGTATGTTTCCAGCCCCATCGCTACACCAGGACAAAATTGCTGATGGGTGAATTCTTGCATGCCTTCGATGATTGTGATATGCTCGTTATAACTGATGTTTACGCAGCCAGTGAGGAGTCGGTGGAGGGTGGTACCAGCGATGTGTTGGTCCGGAACATTAAGGCGGAAACGGGCAAAAATGTTATCCATACACCAACCTATGAAGATGCCTACAACTATTTGAAAAATCAAATCCGGCCGGGGGATTTGGTAATGAGCATTGGTGCCGGCAGGGCAGATTTGGTAATTGAACGTTTGGCGGCAGAAAGGAAAAAATTATGATTGACAAAAAAACCAGAATTGCAGTAGTGATGGGTGGCCCCTCCAAAGAGGTGGAGATTAGTCGTAAAACCGGAACGGCAATTTATCAGGCATTGTCCGGCCTGGGTTACAACGTTGTTCCTTTGGAGTTGAACCCCAAAACTGTTATGCAGGATTTGGTGGAAAACGGAATAGAAGCAGTTTTTAATGCCTTGCACGGTTTGTATGGTGAGGATGGCAGGATTCAGAGTATTTTGGAATCCATGGGGATCCCTTATACCGGCAGCGGGGTACTGGCCAGCGCTGTGGCTATGGATAAGAGTGCTACCAAGCGTTATTTGGATTATGACGGAATTACCACGCCGAAGTTTTTGCTGTTCAATAGGCAGTATGACAGTGTGGAAGATGTTGAAAAGACAATCCTTCAAGAAATAGGCATACCTTTGGTAGTTAAGGCGGCCAGTCAGGGTAGCAGTATCGGTGTGGAAATTGTGAAAGACGCACAAAATTTGAGGTCGAAAATTTCTGCATGCTTTGAATACGGTAATAATCTTGTGGTGGAAGAGTATATCGAGGGCAGGGAGCTGACTTGTGCTGTTATGGAGAAAGAGGGAAAACCCTATGCTCTGCCAGTGATTTGGATAGAGCCGCACGAAGGATTTTATGATTACCGCAACAAGTATACCAAGGGTTGCACCACTTATCATTGTCCCGCACCCATCGGAGCGGAACTGACCACCAAGGCCAAGGATTTGTCCGTAAGAACCTACAAATGCTTAGGGTTGAGTGGTGTGGCAAGAATTGATATGATTATGGGCAAAGATGATGAGATTTTTGTATTAGAAGCTAACACTGTGCCTGGAATGACGGAGACCAGTTTGGTACCTAAGATGGCGGCGGCGGCGGGAATTAGTTTTGCGGCTTTGTGTGAGATGATTTTGTTAAGTGCAAGATGATTTGTTTTGGGAGTAGGATTTGGATGAGAGCATTCGCAGACAACTGAAAAGGAGAAAAAGGGAGAGACGGTGGAGGTTTGTCAGAAATATTTTTGTGGTTGTTCTGATTGTAGGTTCGCTGTGTGAATTGTGGAGATATGTGCATGATCCTAATTTCGCTTTCGGTTCCATCAGGATAGAAGGCAGCAGGCATTTGACCCAAGATGAAATTCTCAAGATGTCAGAGCAGGGGCTGCCGGTAAACATTATCAATTTGAACACATCAAAGATAGAATATGCGCTTAATCATGATGCACGTTTTTTGGAAGGGAAATGCAGGTACAAATGGCCCGGTGTTTTGGAAGTTACGGTGATAGAAAGGGCTCCGGCGATTTACATCAAAGACAGTTACGGTTCGTACATCAAAATTGATTATGATGGTGTGGTGATGTCAGTTACCAAAGGCATACCTGATCATTCGGCTCCCATTTTGCTGAACGAACTGTTGGACAATGCTTTCGTTGGAGATACGGTTAAAAACCAAAGAGTATTGGCAACTTTGAAGTTTTTGGGAGTTGTCACTTATGATGCCTGCAAAGATTTTGCAGAGATGAAGTTTGATGAATACAACAACTTGCACATACTCTTGAAGACAGGAGTGAGGTTTGTGGTTGATATTTTCGAGAATGTGGAAATTAAAGGCAAGGCCTTCCGAAGCATTTATGATGAAATCAAGAATCGTTTCCTTGATGTGGAATATGTGGATTTGCGCTTCAACAAACCATATTTGCGGATGAGGAACGGTCGAATAAAAAAATAGACAGTTATATTGCCAAAACACATACAATGCTGTATACTTATTACGAGTGAACATTGTGTGGTAATTGTTTTCAAAATTCATTTGTAAGGAGAGATAATATGGAATCAACTATGTTTGACGAGTTTGTGGGAACAAAGGTGGCAACCGGCACCGCTGATTTGAAAGTAATTGGTGTTGGTGGTGGTGGCGGTAATGCGGTTAACAGAATGATTGAAGCATCTGTTAAAAATGTTGATTTTATTGCTGCCAATACGGATATGCGGGCTTTGGGCAATAACCTGGCCAGCAAAAAAATTCAGCTGGGGCAGAAATTGACCAAGGGGCTCGGGTCTGGAGCCAATCCTACAGTAGGCGCCCAGGCGGCAGAGGAAAGCCGTCAGGAGATTCGGGATGCCTTGGAAGGGGCGGACATGGTATTTGTTGCTGCAGGTATGGGAAAGGGTACCGGTACCGGTGCGGCTCCTATTGTGGCTGAGTGTGCCAAGGAGACGGGGGCTGTCACTGTTGGCGTTGTTACCAAACCATTTGATTTTGAGGGCAAGCGCCGTATGCAGCAGGCCATGGAAGGTATTGCAGCATTGCAGGAAAAGGTGGATACCCTGATTGTTATTCCCAATCAAAAGTTGTTGGATGTCTCCGACAAGAAAACTACTATGGCGGAAGCATTTCGTATGGCTGATGAGGCATTGCGTATGGGGGTGCAGGGTATCAGTGATATTATTAGCGAACCTGGCGGTCCAAATGATGTGGTTGTTGATTTTGCGGATGTGAAGGCAGTTATGAGCGAGGCCGGCGGTGCTCTTATGGGTATTGGGGAGGCCCGGGGTGAAGGGGCTGCCACAGAAGCGGCTAAGAAAGCTATTCAGTCACAACTCTTAGAAGAGACCATTGATGGGGCAAAGGGTGTAGTTGTCAATATCATTGGTGGTCCGGATTTGAGTATGTTTGAGCTGACTGAGGCCAACGCCGTCATTCAGGGAGCGGCTGATCCTAATGCCAATTTCATTTGGGGTTTGCGTCAGAAGGACGATATGGGCGATATGGTGAGAATTACCGTTATTGCCACCGGATTTAAACGTAATGATGCACCTTTCGGAAAGGGTCCGGCGTTGGTTCCGCCTGCCCGTCAGCATGAGACAAAACCTGTGCAAAAACCAGCGGGCAGCTCCGGCGTTAGAGGAGGGAACGACTTGCCTCCTTGGTTGGTAAACAAGAGGTAAGCGTCATGAAATGTCCCTTTTGCACATCTGAGGATACGAGAGTAGTCGACACTCGTAGTGTGGAAGACAATGCCAGCATACGTCGTCGTCGGGAATGTCCGAACTGCAACAGACGTTTTACTACTTACGAGAAGTACGAAGAGACGCCATTGGTTGTATGCAAGAAAGACGGCCGCCGCGAGCTTTTTGACAGCAAGAAATTGTTGGGCGGTTTGTTGAAGGCATTTGAAAAAAGGCCGGTGTCTTATGAAAAAATTAAGTTTATTGCAGATTCGGTCGAGAGGGAAGTGAGGTTGTCCTTCGACAGCGAGGTTTCTTCGGTAGTACTGGGAGAGAAGGTTATGGACTATTTGGAAAAGACGGATCAGATTGCTTATGTGCGTTTTGCCAGCGTATATCGTCAGTTTGCAGATGTGAATAATTTTATGCAGGAAATTCAAAAGATGATTGCTCGGAATGAAAAAAGTAAATCAGAGTAAATTGCAGCCCGGCCAACGGCCGGGCTTTTCATAGGAATTTTGTATAATTGTTTCATTTAGGGTATTGACAAGCAAGCTGTTTACCAGTATAATAAAAAATAGTTTAGGTGGTATTGGGGCCTATAGCTCAGTTGGTTAGAGCCGCCGGCTCATAACCGGCTGGTCGTAGGTTCGAGTCCTACTGGGCCCACCAATTTGATAACGCAGTTTTCGGGAGAAAGCAGGTTGCTTACCGAAGGATTAACACTCTCAGGTGCTCATGTGGGCGGATACCGATTACTGCATGTGAAACTCCGGAGAGACCTATTTCAGGCGCCGAAGGGGCACGGGAGCAATCCCTAATCTCTCAGGCAAAAGGACGGGGCGTGTGCAGAGGAAAACTCTGATGTTTTTCTTTTATTGCATTGGAGCCGGAGTTGCAAACTTCGGCTTTTTTGTTGGAAAGGAGGAAAATAACTGTTTGAAAAAGTATTGACTTACAGGTTTTGTGACGGGTTGAATTGTGTTATTGCTATTGTTTAGTTAAGGAGGTAGTTTCCAAATGTTGGCTGTTTTGGATACAATTGATGGTTATATCTGGGGTTTGCCCATGATGGTGCTTTTGATAGGCACAGGTGTTTTGTTGACTGTCCGTCTTGGTTTATTGCAGGTTTTCAAATTGCCTATGGCGTTGAAGCTGATTTTTAAGTCCGAGAATAAGGGTGATGGTGATGTGGATCCTTTCAAGGCCCTTTGTACGGCTCTGGCCGCTACCGTTGGTACCGGTAATATCGTGGGGGTTGCTACTGCTATCAAGACCGGCGGTCCCGGTGCACTTTTCTGGATGTGGTTGGCGGCTTTCTTCGGTATGGCCACCAAGTATGCGGAGTGTATGTTGGCAGTTAAATATCGTACTGTGGATGCCAACGGTAATATTGCGGGCGGACCTATGCACTACATTGAGCAGGGTCTGGGGCCCAAGTACAAATGGTTGGCGGTGCTGTTTGCTGTGTTTGGCGGTTTGGCCGGTTTGTTGGGTATCGGTACTTTTACTCAGGTCAATTCTGTTGCGGATATTGTGAGTATTTCCGTGGGGATTGAGCCCATGATTACCGACTTTATTATCGCTATTTTGGTTGCTGTCATAACAATTGGCGGCTTGCGGTCTATTGCCAATGCGGCCAGTGCCATTGTCCCCACTATGGCGGTTCTGTATTTTGTTGTAACGGTTGCTTTGCTCTGCATTTATGCGGATCAGATTCCTGCTGCCATTTCTTTGGTTTTGCATGATGCTTTTACGGGTACGGCGGCGGTTGGCGGTTTTCTTGGTTCCAGCATAATGCTGGCTATGCGTAGCGGTGTTGCCCGCGGTATTTTTAGTAACGAATCCGGTTTGGGCTCCGCTCCCATCGTGGCCGCGGCTGCAAAAACCAAGTGGGCGGCAGAACAGGGTTTGGTTTCCATGACCGGCACTTTCATTGATACCATTGTCATTTGTACCCTTACCGGTTTGAGCTTGATTGTGACGGGTTGCTGGACGGGTCCCTGGAAAGGTGCGGCATTGACTAATACTGCATTTACTTCCGCTTTCCCCACAATGGGTACTTATCTGTTGACTCTTTCCTTGGCTTTGTTTGCGTTTACTACCATTTTGGGATGGAACTATTACTCCGAACGTTGTTGGGTTTACCTCTTCGGCACAAAAATAATCAAACCTTACAGAATTCTTTTCGTAGTGTTGGTTGCCTTGACTCCTTTCCTGCAATTGGAAGAAATATGGTGTTTGGCGGATATCTTCAATGGTCTGATGGCCTTCCCGAACCTTGTGGCATTGCTTTGTTTGAGCGGGGTGGTTGTATCTGAGACGAAATTGTATTTTGACCATTTGAAAAAATAAACATCACAAAACTATTGAAATATCGTTGCGTGTGTATTATAATAAGACCGTGGGTTGCATGCCCATGGTCTTATTTTCGGGGTGTAGCTCAGTTTGGTAGAGCACCTGCCTTGGGAGCAGGGGGTCGCAGGTTCAAATCCTGTCGCTCCGACCAAACGGAGGATATGCGGGCGTAGTTTAGTGGTAAAACTCCAGCCTTCCAAGCTGATGTTGTGGGTTCGATTCCCATCGCCCGCTCCATTTTTTAGTTAAGGAGAACGCTATGAAAAAGGTATTGATAGTGCTTGTCGGGATATTTGCTATTGCTTGTAACGTTTGTTTCGCCGATGCAGCTACTGATGCGGAGAAGAAGGGGCATTTTAGTGTGACAAGTGACCATCGTTCCTTTAATCCCTTTAATGTGAGCTATACGCTCAAGGGGAATGTTGTAGCCAAGTTCCCTAATAAGGAGGGTGTTGTTACTGTCAGGGCGGATAAGGGTGTGGCCTATTTCTTTGCCCAGAAGGTGGTTGCCAAGGGTAATGTTGCTTTGGATTTCAATGGTCTGTATTTGGCTTGCGATGAGGCGATCATACTTCTCAAATCAAAGACGGCTAATCTTTATGGCAATGTGGTTTTCAAATCTGCCACGGATCATATCACCGCTCCTGAGGGGCGTTATGATTGGCGAAACAGGGTGGCTAATTTCAATAATGCAGTACGTAATGGGGCCGCCCCGGTACCGACTTTGGTTTATGAGGTATAGCCGCAGCAGGTTCTTGTCTTTGGTCCAGTAGCTCAGTTGGACAGAGCAACGGCCTTCTAAGCCGTGGGTCGGGGGTTCGAATCCCTCCTGGATCACCAAATCGGAAATTGACACCGGGTTTCAGCGTAAAACCGGTGTTTTTGTTTGCAGTTGTTCTGTTTGAATAGAATTAAAACAATTTTTATCAAAAACATTGAAATGCGGAGTACAATATGATATACTTCCATATGAATAAAACTATATTTTGTTTTTAATTCTCATGTGTAGGAGAGTCACCAATGGAACTGAAAATAGGAAATCTATATAGTGGGTTTAAGGTCTTGCGTCGGGAAGTGGTAGATGAACAGGATGCAGTGTGTTACGAGTTGGAGCACTTGCAATCCGGGGCCAGGCTTCTGTATGTTGACGCGGAGGACGATAATAAGGTTTTCTGCATTTGTTTTCGCACCCCGGTTTTTGATGATACCGGCGTTGCCCATATCATGGAGCATAGCGTTCTTTGCGGTTCGAGGAAATATCACTTGAAGGAACCTTTTGTGGAATTGGCGAAGGGGTCTTTGAATACGTTTCTGAATGCTATGACGTATTCGGATAAAACGGTTTACCCGGTGGCCAGCCGTAATGCCAAGGATTTCGATAATTTGATGGATGTGTATTTGGATGCGGTGTTTCATCCGTTGATTTATGATAACCCTTACACGTTCGAGCAGGAGGGGTGGCATTACGAGATAGGGACGGTTGAGGATGCTTTAGAGTACAACGGCGTTGTTTATAATGAGATGAAGGGGGTATATTCCAATCCTGATTCCTATTTGGATCGGGTGGTGAAGCAGAGTTTGTTTCCGGATAATACCTATCGTTTTGACTCGGGCGGATATCCGGAGAATATACCGGATTTGAATCAAGAGCAGTTTTTGGCTTTTCACAAAAAATATTACTGTCCGGAGAATGCCAAGATTTATTTATACGGAGATTTGGATATTGAGTCGGCTCTAAGGCATATTTCTGAAGGTTATTTGAACGACTATAGACGGACGGATGCCGATGACACCAGGGTGCAGCCCCAGAGAGCATTGATGAAAACAAAGGATGTTGTGGGAACTTATCCGGAAGTGGAGGGGGCACAAGGCGGCAACAAGGTTTATCACGAGTTGGCCATTGCTCTGAACAGAACTCCCGACCGCAAGGATTTAGTGGCTTTGAGGTTGTTGAATGATACCATAATAGATTCCGATTCCGGGCCTTTGAAAAGGGCTCTTATTGAGGCCAAGGTTGCCCAGAATGTTACCGGTAGTATGGAGATCAGCTTGTTGCAGCCGGTGTTCAGTATCAGGGCGTCAGGTTCAACATTGGAGAGGCGGGAAGATTTTATTTCCATTGTTTACAGAGAGATGCAAAAGCTGACTCGTGAGGGCATCAATAAGGAATTATTGGAGGGCGGTTTGAATGCGGCGGAATTTAGGTTGCGGGAGAATGAACATGACGGCTACCCTAAGGGATTGATGCTGTGCTTGACGGCGATGGATGAATGGAATTATGAGTATGATCCCATTGAGACATTGCGTTACAGAAAGCTTTTTAGGGAATTGAGGGAAGGGCTGAAAACTGATTATTACGAAAAACTGATTGAGAACTATCTTTTGGACAATACGCATAAAGTGTTTGTCACCTTGCAGCCGGAGGCGGGCAGGGTTGAGGAGGAGAAAGCCCGTTTGGAAGAAAAGTTGGCCAGCGTGAAGAAGTCTATGTCTGCAGCTGAAGTTGACAGATGTGTTGCAGAGTGTAGGGAGTTGCACCGGCGGCAAGGGGCAACGGACAGTCCTGAGGATTTGGCCACCATTCCAATTTTACGGCTTAATGATATCAGGCGCAAGGCAGAAGATGTTTTTAAGGTTGTTACTGCATCAGGTAGCAATAGATTGATTTATGTCCCACAAAAGACCAACGGGATTGCTTATATGTCCTGGGGATTTGATGTAACGAATATTCCAAAAGGAGATTTGCAATATCTTTTCCTGTTGTGTCTGCTTCTTGGTAAGATGGATACAAAGAGTTGTTCATATCAGGATTTGGAAAAATTGGGACTGTTGTATACCGGTGGCATGCAGATTTATCCAGAGGTGGTTACCAGTAGGGATGATGCGGACGATTACAAGATTTATGTACGGGTTGCGGGCAAGGTGCTGGTGGAAAATCTTGACAAGTTTCTGATGCTGATAAGGGAAGTAGTCTGTAGTACGAAGTTTGACGATAAGAAAAGATTTAGGGAAATTGTGGAGGAAGCGAAGATTTCCATGGACGAAGCATTCTTTACAATTGGTAGGGATGTGGCCGTGAGCAGGTTGCGTTCCTACGTTTCCAAGTCGGCCAGGGTCAGTGACTTGTTCAGTAAGAAGCTGTTTATGGATGATTTGTATGAATATTTTGATGCAAAAGCTGATGATGTACTGCAGAAGGTGGAGTTGCTCTGCCGGAAGACGTTCGCCAAGGACGGGGTTGTAATGACTTATTCCTGTGATGAAGGCGACAGGGACAAAATTGGTGGTGTTATGCGAGAATTTTTTGATGATTTGCCAGAGAATGTTCTCGGTGGCGATGAACCTGATGTTCTTGTGATGGACGATACTAATGAGGCGATTACCTGTTCGGGCACAGTTCAATATGTTGTCCTTGGTGGAAACTTCTATAGCAAAGGGTTTGATTACACCGGAGCTATGATGGTGCTGAAGAATATTTTAGCCTATGAATATCTTTGGATCAATGTCAGGGTGAGGGGAGGGGCCTATGGTGCCTTTGCCAGTTTTACGCCTAACGGTTATGTGGATTTCTCCACTTACAGGGATCCTCAGTTGCTCCAATCAATTGAGGTTCTTAGGAAAATTCCCAAGTGGGTGAAGGGATTGCAGCTTAGCCGCAGGGAGTTGGACAAATATGTTATAGGAACGATCAGCGGTTTGGACCGACCTGTTACGAAGCAGGGCAGAATGCGGCTGGCTGAGGAAAGGTTTTTAAAAAATGTGGAAATGGATACAATGCAGAAAGTGAGAAGTCAGATTTTGGATGTGACGCTTGATGATTTGCATGCTTTGGCAGATGTAATCGAGAAAACTCTTGAGGATTCTTGCTATTGTGTTGTAGGCGGAAAGGAGGTTATTATTTCTAATTCAGATTTGTTTGAAAGAATTTTTGAAAATTAGTCAGAAAGCAAAATTTGTTATTGTTTTCTCGTGCATTGAAAATGCGGAAAGGAGTTTGTTGTTATGGATGATTTATTGTTGAAAGTATTCAATTTTTTGGTGATACCGGAATCGTCGTTGTCGATTGTATTTCTGGTTTTGTTTGCTGTATGTTTTTTGTACGGCATTTTGAAAGTGGTGGATTGTAGGCGTTCGCTGCAGGATTTTCACGACAATGGTTTGGCCAACTATCAGCAGGAGATGTACCGGCTTAACCAAAGGCAGTTTATGAACAAGTTCATTTCCGCTTTGTCTGCAAAAGAGGTCAAGATAACTGATATGCCCAATATTTTTGTGAGTATTGGCATTTTAGGTACGTTCTTGGGACTGGGTGTTGCTATTCATGGTGCAGCCGATTTGTTGAATGCTGACAGGGTTGATTTGATGCAACTCAATTCAGTTCTGAGCGTTATTGCCTTCAAATTCCAGACAAGTGTTTGGGGAACTTGTTTTTCGTTGATTTTCCAAAAATTTATTTTGGAACCTTATTTTGTTTATCGGCAGAAGCAGTTGGGTGAGGTGGAAACTGCAATTTATGCGGATGCCGTCAACCAAAGCACCGCTATGCAGTGGCAGTTGGCAGAATTGCAAGGTATGCATGCGGCTTTGACAAGTGAAAGCGACACCATGCGTAACAGTGAGCGAAATATTGCAGATGCGTTGCATCATCAAAGTAAGTCCTTGAGCGAAATGGCTGAGAAAATGAATCAAAGCCGGCTCGAGGACAATGCCAGGCAACTGAAGGAATTTAGAGCAGTTGCGGATAATATGCTTACTCAGCAAATGGCTTTCACGGATACGTTGAATGCTCAAAATCTTGTTAATAACAACAAGATTACAACGGAACTTTTGAATAAGATTGATGAATTGGTGGGGGACGAAAGAAGGAATAACCTGCTGTCAATCAAGGAACTTTTATCCAAGATTGGCACTCTTGTTGGGGATTCTAACGACAGCAATATGAAGATTGCCGCCGAGTTGTTAGAGAAAGTTAATTCCATGGTAGATGACGTTAATGAATCCAATCTGTCAACCATCCAGGAGCTTTTGAAAAAAATCAGTGACTTAATCAGTCAATCATCCAGCAGCAATGCCCGTCTGGGACAAGATTTGCTTACGCATGTCACCCAGTTGGTTGACGACACCAGTAAGAACAATAATTTGAGTTTGCGGGATTTGTTGCGTAATGTGACTCAGTTGGTGGGAGATACCAATATCAGTAATGCACAGATTTCCAGGGAAGTGTTGGATAAAGTTGGTGAATTGATTTCAGAGCAGGGCACCACCAATGATGTTATGATCAAGGATTTGCTTGGTAAGGTGAGTGTATTAGTTAATGACAGCAATACGAGTAATGCGGCCATGACGAAGGACTTGTTGGAGAAGGTCGATACTTTGGTAAGTGACAGCAATACGAGTAATGCAGCCATGACGAAGGACTTGTTGGAGAAGGTCAATACTTTGGTAAGTGACAGTAATATGAGTAATGCGGTCATGACCAAGGAGTTGGTTGAGAAAGTAGATACATTGGTTAGCGACAGCAGTATGGCCAATGCGGCACTGACTAAGGAGTTGGTTGAGAAGGTAGATACATTGGTTAGCGACAGCAGTATGGCCAATGCGGCACTGACTAAGGAGTTGGTTGAAAAGGTAGATACACTGGTTAGTGACAGCAATATGGCCAATGTCAAAATGACACAAGAGTTGTTGGATGATGTTAGGAATTTGGTTGGAGCCGCTCAGGAAAGTTCTGTTGAAAGTGGCCAGGCAGTTATGGAAAATGTGGCCCAGCAACTTGTGCAACAGAAAGGTGAAATTCAGGAAATGTTGGCGCTTCAGAACGCAACCAATGAGAGGCTGAAGATTCAACAGGAAGTTCTGTTGGAGAATGCTGAGGTTAACAACAGGGAAAATATGGAGAGAAATGCGGAAAATATTAAAGAAGTGCTTGGTAAAGTTACGACTTTGATTGATGAATCCAAATCTTCCAATGCAGAGATGACCAAGGAATTGCTTTCCAACGTTAAGGCCTTTGTGGGAGACGCTCAGGACTATGCCACCGAGAATGGTAGGTCTATTATGGCTAATGTGGCCGATCAGCTCATGCAACAGAAAAACGAGATTCAGGAAATGTTGGCTCGTCAGAACGAAATTAACGAGAAGTTGAAGGTTCAACAGGAAGTTTTGTTGGAGAATGCCGAGATTAACAGCAAAGAAAATATCGAGAAGAATACGGAAAACATCAGACAGGTGCTTGAAAAGGTAGGTACCTTGATTGATGAATCAAAGTCTGCCCACATCGAAACTACTAAAGAGTTATTGGATAATGTTAAAGCATTGGTAGGCGATGCTCAGGATTATGCCAATAAGAATGGCAAATCGATTCTTGGTGGTGTTGCTGAGCAATTGACTAAGCAAAGAAAGCATATGGAAGAAATGATTAGTAAGCAAAGTCAATTGAATGAGGCTCTTTTGGGTGATGTTGCGGAAACAGAAGCTGCAAATGCCAAGAATATGCGTGAGGGTATTGTTCAGCAGATGGAAGAATATAAGCAGTATGCAAGGCAGTTGGCTGAAGAACAGAAACAAACGCAAGAAGCTCTGGAGAATCGGTTGCAGGTGCTTACTAATGATATTGACAAAAATAGCGACACAAGCAATGAAAATATTACGGAGTTGCGACGCGCAATTGATGTTCTTCAGAAGGCAATTGATACCAATAGCAATATATTGGAAGGTATTGTCGATAACTTTGTCAATAAGCAGAGGGATATGGACGAATTGCGTCGCAGTGAAATTAAAGCGATGGCGGAATCCTTTGGCACGCTTTTCAATCAGGAGAGTCAAAATATGGCGACTTGGAGAAAGATGAAAGAGGATATCAGTCGCAGCAGGAAGAAAAAAAATAGTGAACAGTAAGAGGTGGTATTATGGGAACGAAGCGAAATCCATGGATATCTATAGCGGACCTCTTGAGTAGTGTTGTTCTGGTGGTTCTTTTGCTGTTTGTTATGGCGGCTATTGCACCTAAGTATACCCAGGAACTGGCCCGTAATAGAATAATGAGCAAGTTCGATAGTGATTTGAACAAGTATGAATCCAGTGGACAGTTGAAAGTTAGGATTGATGAAAGCATTTTGGAATTTACTGCTGTAACTTTTGAGCAGGGCAGTGCAAGTTTGAGTAAAAAGACCAATAATTTGGTCAAAGACATTGCAGTGAAATTGAAGGACTATATGCAGGAACATCCTAAGATGGAGATTTTGATTGAGGGTCATACAGATCCGGCTGTAGTTAAATCAGTTAGCAATGTTGGCGGTTATTTTGCAGATAATATTCAATTGTCAAGTTTGCGTGCCGCTAATGTTCGTAAGGCACTCTTGAAACACATGGGGGATGATTATGCCAAGAGGATTGGTGTTGCCGGTTATGGTGAAACCAGATTGAAGAACATTAAGGACAGATATTCTGCAGAGAACCGTCGCGTTGAAATTAGAATTTTGTGGGATGGTAAAGATAAGGGCAAATGAGTTCGGAATATTGGAGGAATAATTGAAACTGTTTTCGGGAACTAAGGAAAAAAAGAAAGAAACAAAAATTAGCAAAAAAATATTTATGGTTCCTCTTGGCGGGTTAGGGGAAATAGGGAAGAATATGACCGCCGTCTGCTACGATGATTCTATTATCGTCGTTGATGCCGGTTTGATGTTCCCGGAGGAAGATATGTTGGGAATTGATTTAGTGATTCCCGACATTACTTTCCTTTTGGAACGGAAGGAGCAAGTTAAGGCCATTTTTTTGACTCATGGGCACGAGGATCATATTGGGGCTTTACCATATGTTTTGAAAGAACTTAATGTCCCTGTGTATGGAACCGCTTTGACCTTGGGCATTTGTAAGGGACGCATGGAAGAAAATGGTGTCGGCACCAAGGGCTTCCATGTGATTGCTCCCGGTGATACAGTGAGGAAAGGGCCTTTTGTGGTTGATTTTATTCGAGTTAATCACAGTATTCCTGATTCCGTCGGGTTGAGTATCAATACTCCCATTGGTCGAATCATTCATACTGGTGATTTTAAGATTGATCATACTCCTGTCGACGGGCAGGTGACGGAGTTCAATAAGTTTGCGGAATATGGCGATGCAGGTGTGTTGTGTCTTCTGTCGGATAGTACTAATGCTGAAAGGGAAGGATTTACCCCCAGTGAAAAGATTGTGGGTAAAACTTTTGATGAAGAGTTTGCCCAGGCGCAGAACCGCATCATTGTGGCCACATTCTCCAGTAATGTTCATCGTATTCAGCAGGTGATTGATAGTGCAGTCAAGTATAAACGTAGGGTTGCAATCATTGGTCGCAGTATGGAAAATGTGGCAAAAATTGCTATTGAGTTGGGATATTTGAAAGTTCCGGAAGGTGTGTTGATTGATGTTGAGCAGGTCAGAAATTACAGACCCAAGCAAATAGTTGTTGTGACTACAGGCAGTCAGGGAGAACCTATGAGTGCTCTGACACGCATGTCACAGGGTGAACATAAGAAGTTAAATATCGTTCCCGGAGATACAATTATCATTTCGGCCACACCTATCCCCGGCAATGAAAAATTAGTATCAAAGACGGTGGATAATCTGTATAAGCTTGGTGCAAATGTTGTTTATGAACGGTCCAGTGGGGTACATGTTTCCGGGCATGCCAGTCAGGAAGAATTGAAGTTGATGCTTAATTTGGTCAGACCGAAGTTCTTCGTTCCGCTTCACGGGGAATTTCGCCATTTGATTAAACATGCGCGATTGGCAAACAGTTTGGGGATGCCTAAGGAAAACATTGTCATTGCAGAGAACGGGGTTATTATCGAGTTAACCCAAGACCATATTAGTAGGAATGGTAAAGTCCAGGCCGGCAAAGTTATGGTGGACGGTTTGGGTGTGGGCGATGTTGGGAATGCCGTATTGAGGGAAAGAAAAGAACTTGCTGAAAACGGTATTTTCGTTGTTGTTTTAGGCATTGATCGCAAATCCGGTCAACTGGTCAACGGACCTGAGGTTTTTTCACAAGGTTTTATATTCGTAAGGGATGCAGAAGAGTTGATAACTGGAGCAAAGGAAGTGTTGGTTCGTTTCTTGGAAAAGACACCGAGAGGCAAATTTTCTGACCGAACATCATTGAAATTGAGTTTGACCAGAGTACTGGAAAAATATTTGTTTGACAGGACTCATCGTCGTCCGGTGATACTACCTATTTTTATAGACAACTGAGGTTTTTTTTGAAGAGAAAAGAAGAGAGTGAAATTGAAGATAGGGAAGTTGGTCAGGGAGCTGACGAAAGTTGTTGGATGCGTTCAGTGGTAGGTGTGTTTTTTATTGTGTCAGCTGTTGCTGTTGTTGTTATTTATCTTGCGGGTGATTTTGTTCCTGTTTTGGGATTTGGCAAGACGGCTTTGAAGTTGGCTTTAGGCAGTTGTGGGGTCATATTGGCTGTGTTTATGGCGATTGTTGGTACCAACATTTTGTCCAATGGAGAGTATGGTTTTTTCTCATTAAGAAACTTTTTTCTTTTCCTTTTGTTTTTGACAATTCCTGCTCTTGTGCATCATTTTAATGTTCCTATTGGCAAGGAACTGTTCCCGGATGTATTGAGGGAGGCACGGGGAGGTGGACTTGTTGGTGGTTTGTTCGTACTTTTTTTGCATAGGGTATTGGATGGTGGTACTACTTTGTTTGTTTTGGTGATGATATTGATAGTTTCATTCGTTTTTTTGTTACCTTACAAAGACATTTTTAGTGCGATTATTTGGCCTTTTGTTGAGTTAAAACGGATTATATTACGTAGGAATAGGAGTATTGGAGATGAGGACGATGAGGATGATGAGGAGGACGAGTATGATACCGGCGATGACGATGATGACGATGACGATGACAATGAGGTTGAGCAGTTGGGTGTGAGTAAAAAGGAGGCCCCTTCATTTTCTGCTAAAATGGAGCCGGTTACCTATACTGCGAAAGAAGGAGGGAGTGATAATTTTCTTTCCGCCCGTAGCATTATTGCCAGTCGCAGGTTAAAACAGCAGCAAAAGAAGGATGAACCTTCTGTTATTGAACAAATATATGGTCGCAAGGAGTTTAGAGGTTTTTCTGACGGTGTCAGAAAAGAAAATATTCTGAAGCGTATTATGAGCAGAAGGTCCGAGGATAATGTTTACAATCAGCCGGGAATTAGGGAAAATCTTAAAGAGCATCCGGTTGATATTCCAATTTGGCAGGGGATTGAGGAAGTCGCTTCGCTTCAGCCATCAGCCATCAGCAAACAGTGTTCAGGGGAAGAGGAAGGTGATGACGCTTCGCTCCAGCCATCAGGATTGAGGGGTGAGGATAAGTATGATGATGTTGAACAATATAACGATGCGAAAGAAATGGATGGCGTTAATAATGGAGGATGTAAAGTAATTCCTTTGTTTGGAAGGAAATCTGTTGATAGTGTTGAATCAGCATCCGAAGAAGAAGGTCTTGTCATTAAGCATTATCGGGAAAATGAAGATGATGATACGGATGTCAATGAGAATGTCATTGAGAATGGTAAGGGGACCTTGGCATCAGCTGCGGCCAAACCGAAATTGGGAAGAATTAGGTATAAATATCCAAAACCGGATTTGTTGGACAAACCTAAGCATTTGAGTTCCTCTGTTTATGAGAAGGACATTCAGAAGCAAAGTGAAGTGCTAAAGCAAACTTTGGAAGATTTTGGGGTTAATGCCAGGATTGTGGGGGTTACTCGTGGTCCGAGTGTCACCCGTTTTGAGATTGTACCGGCCCCCGGGGTAAAGGTAAGTGCTATTACTAGTTTGGCAGATGATATAGCATTGAATTTGGCGGCTGGCGGAGTGCGTTTTGAAGCGCCCATTCCCGGCAAAGCGGCCATAGGCATTGAGGTGCCTAATGTCCAGAACGATTCGGTGTATTTTAGAGAGATTGTTGAAAGTGAAGCAGTTAAGGGGAACAGTTCCCCCCTGTGCATCGGGTTGGGTAAAGATATCAGTGGCAATGTTATTACTGCTGATTTGACGAAAATGCCTCATCTTTTGGTTGCCGGGTCTACCGGAAGTGGAAAATCGGTTTGCATTAACACCCTAATAAGCGGTATTTTATTCAAAGCCCATCCGGAAGAAGTAAAATTGATTTTGGTTGATCCGAAAATGGTGGAATTATCAAATTATAATGGGATTCCTCATCTTTTGACTCCAGTTGTCACGGATATGAAAAAAGCGGCTTCGGCGTTGCAGTGGGCGAGAAAAGAGATGGAAAGGCGTTATCAGATTTTTGCGGAAAACCGTGCCCGTGAGATTACGTCTTACAATTTGGGGGCGGAAGTAAAATTACCCTATATTGTCGTCATCATAGATGAGTTGTCCGATTTGATGATGGTGGCAAGGGTTGATGTGGAAGATGCCATTTTAGCTTTGGCGCAAAAGGCCAGGGCGGCCGGCATTCATTTGGTTCTGGCAACCCAAAGACCTTCCGTGGACGTTATTACTGGGGTGATAAAAGCCAATATTCCCTCGAGAATATCTTTTGCCGTATCTTCACAAATAGACAGCCGGACTATTTTGGATGTTAGCGGGGCGGAAAAATTGATTGGTAAGGGTGACATGTTGTTTTATCCTGTCGGATTTAATAAACCTGTGCGGGTGCAGGGGGCATTCATCAGTGATGGTGAAATCAATAGGGTTTCGGAGTTTGTTGTCGGGCAGCATTATGCTTCTGATTTTGTAGAGGAAGTTACCGGTCAGGAGTTAGCTTCTGATGTCAGCAGGACGGGTGAAAATGTTGAAAACAAATTGGAAGATGAGATATTTTTGGATGTTCTGAGGTTAGTGATGGACACGGGGCAGGTTTCTGCATCTATGTTGCAAAGGAAATTTCGGGTTGGGTATACCCGTGCGGCACGGTTGGTTGACAAGTTGGAGGAAATGGGAATTGTGGGTCAGGTGACCGGCAGTAAACCGAGAGAATTGTTGATTACCCGCGAAGAAATAGAAAACAGGTTTTTTGATGTGAATAGGAGTTAGTGATTATGGATGAGGCAGTTGGAAAGATTCTTATGGAAAAGAGGGAATCGCTTTGTCTGACTATTGATGAAGTGGCTGAAAAGACATCTCTCAGGGCTGAGTATCTGGAAAAAATAGAAAATGACGATTTTTCAGTTTTCAGGACTCCCATATATGCTAAAGGCACCATACGCGGTTATGCTAATTTTTTAGGTTTGGACGGATTGGCTCTGGTGGAACAATTCAAGAAAAATCAGCTGGAGAGTGTTACTTTTGCCTCTGCTGATATCGGGCAGGATACCATTGATGCTGTCTCTAAGAGCAAGGTTAAGGTCAATCTGATTCAGCAGCAGGGAGTAGGAACTCAGACCAGTTTTAGCAAGGATGGAAAATCTCTTCCTATCGGTCAGATTGTTTTTGGTTTTGTGTTGGTAGGTCTTATTGCCGTCGGCTGTTGTTTTGCTTCTGATTTGAAGTTTGATAAGATTGATTTTTCTTTTGTTGAAGGATTTTCAACGAAGATTAGCGAATTGTACGGTACAGTGACAAATCTGGTATCTGAGAATCGTCAGGAAAAACAGGACGCAGGGCGCAGGGAGCAAGGCACAAAGGACAGTACACAGGAGGCAGGCCTTGGTAGCGTTAAGCGTGAAGAGATAAGCGTTAAGGGGCAAGGCGTAAAGAAAGTGGAAGTTAAGGCGGACAAGAACGCTATTGCACCACGTTATGACAAAGTTGTGGTGGAAATGACAGCCAGCGGACAATGCTGGATTGATGTTTTTGCTGATGGGAAAGCCATTTATAGCGGTATGATGACTAAGGGCCGTTATAAAATTTTTGAAGCTAATAAACGTGTTACGGTCCGTTACGGTAATATTGGGGTGATGCAGGTTATTGTGAACGGAAAACCTGTCAATATGCGTGGAGAAGCGGGAGTAACTACTCGTCATTATCCCAAGTGAGTAGTTATGGATACCGCTTTTATCCCGACTACGCCTGAAGAGATAATAGCAAGAGGATGGGGGAGCATTGATTTTTTATTTGTTAGCGGTGATGCTTATGTGGATCATCCGTCTTTTGCTCCTGCCATTATTTGTAGAATATTGGAAGCACGGGGATATAAGGTTGCTATTTTGTCCCAGCCGAATTGGCACAGAATTGAGAATTTTGCGGTTTTAGGCAGGCCGAATTATGGGGTTTTGATTTGTGGCGGCAATTTGGATTCTATGCTTTGCCATTATACTGCGGCCAAGAAACCTCGCAAAGATGACAAATATACTCCGGGTGGGGTTATGGGCAGGCGTCCCGATCATGCAACGGTGGTATATGCCCAAGCCATCAGAAAATTGTGGCCCGATATACCGGTGGTTATAGGTGGTATAGAGGCCAGTTTGAGACGTCTGGTGCATTACGATTATTGGGAAAACAAATTACTTCCTTCCATTTTGGAGGATAGTGGTGCGGATTTGCTGGTCTATGGCATGGGCGAGAAGCAAGTTATGGAGGTTGCTGATTACCTGGCCGGTGGAGCGGACATGGAGGATATGCACTATATTCCCGGTACGGCTTATGCCGTTGACAAGGGAAGATACGTGGCGATAGATGGTGCTGTTGTACTTCCGTCCTATGATGAGATTGTCAAAGATAAGGTATTGTTTGCTAAGGCCTTCAGGGAACATTATGGTGAGTTGGATCCTTTTCGCAGTAAGGTTGTGGTGCAAAGGGGAATCAAAAAAGTAGTTGTGCAAAATCCTCCGGCTATGCCGCTGACTACAGCAGAGATGGATTGGGTTTATGATTTGCCTTATTGCCGTTCCTGCCACCCTTCTTATGATGCTTTGGGCGGAGTTAAGGCATTGGAAGAAGTGCAGTTCAGTATTATCAGCAGCAGGGGTTGCTTTGGCAGTTGTTCCTTCTGTGCCATTCATGCCCATCAGGGGAGGATTATCCAAAACCGCAGTCACGCTTCCATCTTGCGTGAGGCAAAATTATTGACAACAATGCCCGGATTTAAGGGGTATATTCATGATGTGGGGGGACCTACCGCCAATTTCCGGCATCCTGCTTGCGCCAAGCAGTTGATGGTGGGCACCTGTAGGGACAGGCAGTGCTTGTTTCCCGCTCCATGCCCTAATTTGAATGCGGATCACAGCGATTATTTGCAATTGCTCAGGGAAATACGTGCAATTCCAGGAATCAAGAAAGTGTTTATTCGTAGTGGCATCCGTTATGATTATCTTTTGCAGGATAAGGGCGGTGCTTTTTTGTGGGAACTTTGCAAGTATCATGTCAGCGGGCAGTTGAAAATAGCTCCGGAGCATGTTTCCGATAGGGTGCTGAAGCATATGGGGAAACCCGGGAAAAATGTTTATCTGGAGTTTATGCGGAAATTTGCCGATACTAACAGGCGGCTGGGACTGCCCCAATATTTGGTACCTTACTTTATTAGCAGTCATCCGGGATGTAAACTCCGGGATGCGATTGAGTTGGCGGAGTTTTTGCGGGACATTGGGCATCAGCCCCAACAGGTCCAGGATTTTATACCAACCCCGGGCAGCGCTTCCACAGCCATGTATTACAGCGGTGTGGATTTGGAGACATTGAGGCCGGTTTATGTTGCCCGTTCATCACACGACAAGGCCATGCAACGGGCACTGATGCAATATAGAAATCCCCGTAATTATGCACTGGTGGTGCAGGCATTAAGACAGGCGGGAAGGATGGATTTGATAGGTAAAGGACGCAGGTGTCTTGTCAAATAAAATGAAGAAAATTTTAGTATTGTTGATGATTGTTTTGGCATTACTTGTTTCAGGTTGTCAGCAGAATTTTACTCAATTGACTGAATCACATCGGGAATTGGTTATTTATTCTGACTTGAATTCTGGTTTCATTCAAGCTCTGACGGATGGTTTCAGCAAGGAACGGAACATTGGTTTGAGAATCATGAATTTGGATCAGTTGGATGGTTCAAAACAACATGCGGACGTTGTTCTCACCAGTCATATTGTTCTTAACCAGTTGGCCATGGCGGGTTCCTTTGAAGTATTGAATTTGCCTGCTTTGGATTATATCTGTAGTGATTACAAAGACAGCAAAGATTACTGGGCCGGGTTGCTTTATGATTCCCTGACTATAGTTGTCAATAAGGAGTTTTCCAGAAAATACGGGCAGGGTAATATTTCAGGGTGGCAGGATTTGGTGAAATTGTCAAACTGTCGGGTTGTGGTGGAACATTTTGACAACTCCGATTTGCAGAGGCAAATTTTGGCTGCCTTTGCTTCCAAGATGGGAAAGAAGAGGGTTATTGACTACTTCGCATCTTTGGAGGAAAAGGTTGTACATCATTCAAAATTTTCTTTCACACCCTTGAGAATGCTGTCGGCCGGTGATGCGGATATTGCCATCACATTGAAAAGTTATGCTTATGAGTTTGCCGAGGATGATTTCCCGGCTTATTTGGTGGAACCTAAAGAAGGTACTCCTGCCGTAATCTATGGAGTGGCAATATATAAAGGTTCAGATTCATTGGATGAGGCAAAGAGCTTTGTCCAGTGGCTTTTGAGTTCCCCCAGTGTGCGTAAAATTTCCTTAAAAGAGGAAACCGGGCTTAATTTTATTATGCCGAAGGGGATACCGGGCCCGTTTATCAATTCTAAAAATCTTTGGTTCAACACCAAATTTCTTGAACAAAAGATTTTGAGTGATTTGGTTAATGAATGGTATGAGAAAGTCAGATTTAAGGGATTGTTTTGAGAATGAAGATTAGTCTTATCAGTTTGGGATGCCCGAAAAATTTGGTTGATTCCGAGGTTATCCTCGGTTTGTTGAAAGAAAATAGCTTTGATATCATAGAGGATGCCGCTCAGGCGGAAATTATTATTGTCAATACCTGTGGCTTTATTGAGAGTGCAAAAGAAGAGTCCGTTAGAGTTATTCTTGAGACGGCCGAACTTAAGAAAACAGGAGTGTTGAGGTATCTGGTGGTGGCCGGTTGTTTGGCGCAGCGTTACAGTGAGGATTTGTTCCGTGATTTGCCGGAGGTTGATGGTATTATCGGTACGGATTGTTTTACGGATATCATACCCTTTCTTCAGGAAGTTATTGCGGGAAAGCGTTTGATTCATTTGCAACGTGAATTACCCTTGCCAACGGGGAGTAAGCGTGTTCTGACCACTCCCGGACATTATGCTTATCTGAAGATTGCGGAGGGATGTTCCAATTGTTGTTCTTTTTGCTCCATACCTCTGATCAGGGGACC
>JAZLMD010000142.1:0-3805 GCA_045598465.1 Acidaminococcaceae bacterium
CGGGTTCGCCATGAACAGGGCTACGGAATATTTCGGCTACCTTATGGGGATGGCGGTACCACTGGTGAATTTGGCCGCCATTTTCACCGCAGCCATGACCATGAGTTTGGTCCCCAGCATCTCCGAATCCCACGCCCTGAAGGACTGGGAGGGGCTGAAACACAAGGTGAAAACGGCCATCAGGGTGGCCCTCATCATCTCCTGTCCCTGCTGCATCGGGCTTTACTGCCTGGCGGAGAACGTGGCCCAATTCATTTATGCCGCACCCCTGGCCGCCGGCGCCATCCGGGTCATGAGTTTGGGCATTGTCTTTCTTGGCATTCATCAAATCACCACCGGCATTCTGCAGGGTGTGGGCAAAGCCACCATCCCCGTCATCAATATGCTGGCGGCCTGTCTGGTAAAGGTGGTTTTGAATTGGACACTTACCGCCAATCCCCAGTACGGCATTCAGGGTTCCGCCTTTTCCACGGTGTCCGATTTTGCCGTGGCGGCAATTCTGAATCTGATTTTTGTTTACAAGTATACCGGCTATGCCCCCTCCTTTATGACTGTTGCCAAACCTGTGGCCAGTGCCGTTGTTATGGGGGCGGGTATCTTCGCCGTTCTCAGCAAATTCCAGGGAAACCTGGGACTGGCGGCATCCTTCATAACGGCAGTACCGCTTTATTTCATCACCATTTATCTTCTCAAAGGAATTACCAAAGAGGATTTATTAGGCATGCCCTTCATCGGCAAATATCTGCAACGGAGAAACTGATATGAAAAAAATATTGATTGCCCTATTCACCGCTCTTTGCCTGGGCGGTACAGCCCAGGCCGGGATGATTTCACTGGAAAAAGAAATTGAAATGGGCCGGGAAACCGGACGCCAACTGGAACAGCAGTTCGGCGTTCTGCAGGACAAATACCAGCAGGACCGGATCAACCGCATCGGCCAACGGCTGGCCAAGGTTTGCGGACGGGAAGAAATCACCAACTGGAAATTCACCATCCTCAACAATAAGGAAATCAATGCCCTGGCCTGCCCCGGGGGCTTCATCTATGTCTTCAAGGGGCTTGTGGACTATATGTCCTCCGACACGGAAATCGCCGGGGTATTGGGCCATGAAGTGGGCCACGTGGCAAAAAAACACACCGTCCACAGCATTGAAAAAAATATGTGGGGTTCGCTGGGAGCGGTCATTCTGGGCGTAGCCAGCGGCAGCTCCGCCGGCATGCAGGCCTCCATGGTGGGAATGCAGGCCCTGCAAAGCGGCTTCAGCCGCACTGACGAGCGGGGGGCTGATAAGGAGGGTGTAATCAACACCATCAGTGCCGGCTTCAATCCTTATGCCATGCTCATCACCGCCAACAAACTGGAGGACCTGACCAAATCCCAGCCCACCCCCAGCTACGGCCTGTTCAGCAGTCATCCTGAGCCGGAGGAACGCATCAGACGGGTCAGCCAGCAAATCGGCAAATTGAAACTCACCCCCACCGTCACGGAGGTTACTGAGAGAAGCGCCGCCGTCAACGAGGGCAACAAATGGAGCCACACCATCTATGTGGGCATCGGCAACACCAAAGCCCTGTACCGGGCCTATATGCTGGCCGGAGCCATGTGGCAAATCAAACAGTCCGGCTACATCTACCCCGAACAGTTCTACATCATCAACAACGGCAGCAAGGCCACCATTTACTATGGCAACATTGAAGTCCTCACCTGCTACAACCAGGACGGGGGGGGCGGAGCCGGAAAATATGCCAACAACTTGATCAGCAAACTGAAAAACTGGGCCCAAATGGTGAACAGCGGCGCCATCCCCATCAGCAAGGTTGACAAATATGAACTGAACCCCGACAGCAAAAAGAAAGACAAGAAGAAAAAGAAGTAAAGATTTTGGCGAGAAAAATCCCATAAATCAACAAAAAAGGGCAGGTACTTGCCGGCTATCCGGCAGCTACCTGTCCTTCTGTTTTATAAAATTGTACTGCAAAAGTGAAACTTTCCCAAGCCCTTCAAAGGGCTAATTATCGGAAATTAAATATCACAAACACTCTGCCAAAATCCTGGGATTGTTCAATGCGCTTTCCAAAATCTTGCTTAATACAGTGGTATAACCCTCACCAAACTGCCTGGCTTTCGCAAAACTCTCATTGGACAGACGCAAAGACACCACCCGTTTCAAGCGTCGTGACTTCTGCTGCCGCATCAACATCTTAAACTCCGCAATCTGGTCATCCGTCAACTCCGGACAATCCTCATCAAAGGTTATCGGCCGCTTGGCTGCTTCCGCCACCTGGCGAAGCATTTCCTCTGTTGGTTTCTGTCCTTTCTTAAGAATGTAAGTTCTGATCATAGTATATCTCAACCTCCCTTTTCGTTGCTACCCTTGCAGAAATTATCCTTACCTTTTCACGTCTACGGGTAAATACAACATATAAGAAATCTCCTACTTTGCCTATGGCAATGTATCTGTCCTCATCTATACTGTGAGAAACATCATACATCTCCACATAATACTCATCTTCAAAGACAAATGCAGCCGTCTCAAAATTAACCCCGTGCTTCTTCTGATTAAGCAAATTTTTATTCTCATCCCATTCAAATTTTAATTCGTCCATACCTTCATCCTTTCGTTGATAGTATAACACAACGTATTACGTTTTGTCAATCTGACTGCCGTCAAAAAAACAAACATTGCTAAATTTTGTCACAAAGTTTTTGTTTGACAAAAAACTTTGTGACTGCTTGACATATACACACAAAACCTGTATTATCAGCCGCGGTGTCGCTACGCTTCAGGGTTCAGCCAACAGCCATCAGGGTTGAGGAAAGTCACTACAACACAGATGTTTTGTCTTCTTATTGATGCTTTCTCGAAAACTCTTTCATCAAAATTCTCTCACCAAAATTTGTTTGGAACGTGTAAAACTGATTTTTCGGTAGCGATACTATCTCTCAAAGTATTGCTACCGAAAAATCCCATTTTCACAAAAACCTACATTTTCACTCCAACATCCTGAACGCAAACTTCATTGTTTCCATGGCCTGACGTTTGATACAATACTTTTTCGCTAACTTTTGCCAATTGTCTCTCACTATTAATTCCATTTCCTGCAAACGCTTTTCGGCTTCAACTTTTTCCCACCCATAATAACTTGCCGTTTCCAAAAGTACGTCACGACTAATCAAACTTGAGGTTTCATTCACTAACAAACTCAAATTATCCCCGTAAGGAACGGGGTTAACATCAAACATGGGGGACAACCTCCACCCGTTGGCATCCTTCAGAAAACCATGGTTCCGCAAATGGTCATCAGTGTTACCAACCAACATACTGAAAGCTACCCTTTGCCACAACTCCGGTAAGTCCTTCCTGACTTGAGAACCATTGGCCGCAATAAAACGGACTATATCCAAATAGCCGGTTCCCACATCGCCATCCCTTTTGCCCAAAACAGTCATAGCGGAAGCAAAATGTTTTCTTTTAACACCATCCCTGTCAAATCTTTTGACGAGGAATGTTGAGCCGTTATCTGAAAATTTTTCCAATTTGGCCGGAGGAACTTGTAAACCAATCATGGCAGCCAAATCGTGAACCACCATCTCCCATGCCCCACTGTCGTATTCATCATGTTTGGACGGAAACTTGGCTATCCACAATTCCCCTTTTTCATCCTGAACCGTGGCCTTAGGCCGTGCGCCTCCAAGGGAAGAACCCGGTGCTACTAAAAGATTAAACCAATCACCCTTAATATTTTGCTCCCCTGCTTCAAAATCAGCGGCTGCCTGCTCCAATTTTCGCAACAACACCCAGGG
>JAZLMD010000143.1:0-10198 GCA_045598465.1 Acidaminococcaceae bacterium
GGCATGGGTGCCGAGGCAATTGAAAAATTGCTGAAGGAAATTGACTTGGAGAAGATGAGTGCGGAACTTAGGGAGGAGTACAAGAACGGTTCCGGACAGAAACGGGCAAAGGCCATCCGCCGTTTGGAGGCCTGTGAATCTTTCCGTCGTAGCGGTAACCGTCCTGAGTGGATGATTCTCAATGTCGTTCCGGTCATTCCACCTGATTTGCGTCCCATGGTTCCCCTTGATGGCGGTCGCTATGCTACCAGCGACTTGAACGATTTGTATCGGCGTGTTATTAACCGGAACAATCGTTTGAAACGTTTGCAGGAGCTTAATTCTCCTTCCATTATGATTCGCAATGAGAAGAGAATGTTGCAGGAAGCGGTGGATGCGTTGATCGATAATGGTCGTCGTGGCAGGGCGGTGACCGGTCCCGGCAACAGGGAGTTGAAATCCTTGAGTGATATGCTGAAGGGCAAGCAGGGCCGTTTCCGTCAGAATTTGTTGGGTAAGCGTGTGGATTACTCCGGCCGTAGTGTTATTGTGGTTGGGCCGGAATTGAAAATGCATCAGTGCGGTTTGCCAAAAGAGATGGCTTTGGAACTTTTCAAGCCATTCGTAATGAAAAGGTTGATTGTTGGGGGCAAGGCCCAAAACATCAAGGGTGCTAAGCGCATGGTGGAGCGTGCCACCAATGACGTATGGGATGTGTTGGAAGAGGTAATTAAGGATCATCCCGTATTGTTGAACCGTGCGCCTACGTTGCACAGATTGGGCATTCAGGCCTTTGAACCCATTCTTTCCGAAGGCCGTGCCATCAAGTTGCATCCTCTCGTGTGTACCGCATTCAATGCGGACTTTGACGGTGACCAAATGGCAGTGCATCTCCCATTGAGTTTGGAAGCGCAGGCAGAAGCGAGGATGCTGATGCTTTCCGTGAACAATATTTTAGCACCTAAGGAAGGCAAACCTATTGCCGTTCCTACGCAGGATATGGTGTTGGGGGCGTATTATATGACCATTGTCCGTGATGACGGTCAGGGTGAAGGATATGGTGGCGGCAGACGTTTCTGCAACAGGGATGAGGCAGAACTTGCTTACTACAATCGTGAGGTAGGGTTGCAGGCACCTATTGACGTTTATATTCCCAAACGTGATATTGACAATGCTTTGTCCGAGCAGAATGCTCCTGTCAGTGAAGATAAAACTATGGTACTGGTGCATACCACGGTTGGTAATCTCATTTACAACTATGCGCTGCCGGAGAAGATGCGTTTCTTCCATAAAGAATCGGATGGTTGGAACTTGATTCAGTGCATTGATAAGAAGCAGTTAGGAAAACTGGTTGGCAAGGCACATAAGTTGTTCGGCAATTTGGGTACGGCGGAAGTATTGGATATTGTCAAAAACTTGGGTTATGACTATGCTTGCCGTGCAGGTCTCTCTATAGCCACCAGTGATATTAAGATTCCTGAAAATAAGCAAGAGATTTTGGAAGTAACGGAAGAAAAGGTTGAGAAGGTTGCACAACTTTATCGTTATGGCCTGTACACCGATCAGGAACGTTACGAAAAGACCATCAAGTTCTGGGAAGAGGCCAAGGATAAGGTTACGGAGTCCCTGTTGCAACATACTATGGATAAATTCAACAGTGTGAATATGATGGCCACCTCCGGTGCCCGTGGTAACCAACAGCAAATGGCACAGTTGGCGGGCATGGTAGGATTGAAGCAGGATACGTCCAGTCGTACCATCGAACGTCCGGTTAAGGCCAACTTCCGTGAGGGCCTGACCATTTTGGAATACTTTATTTCCAGCCACGGTGCCCGTAAGGGTTTGTCCGATACCGCACTGAAGACGGCAAATTCCGGTTATCTCACCCGTCGACTGGTGGATGTGGCCAATGATGTTATCGTTCATGATGATGATTGTGATGTGGAAATTTTCAATATTGCCAGAGGGTATGCGGATATCGTACGCAAGCAGTTGGGTATGAGCAAGGATAAGATTAAGGCCAAATGCCTTGGCCGCACTACTGCCTTTACCAAGATGAAGGACGACGGTACCATTCTTTATGAGGCGGATGTGGAAGTTAATTCCGAAAATTATGACCGTTGGTTGAATGCGGGCGCTGAGTCCCTGGTGCTGAAGAAAGAAGACAGTGATGAGAACGAGGAAGTTATCATCAGCGTTAAGCAGGAAGTTGTAGTTGCCAAGTTGAAAGAGATTATTCTGGAACAATTCGGCCAGGACAAGAAATTGGAGTTTGCCCGTGCGGTTGTGGATAGGGACGGTAACGAGGTTGTTCCTGCCGGCACCAAGGTTACTGCTGAGGCGGTGGATAAGATACTTGCAGGGTTGGAGGTTTATGAATTCAGCATCCGTCACAATGATGTGCCCGGCATTTATATCGAAGCCATTGTCAAGAAGGATGGGGATCAGGAAACTGTGGTGGAAACCTTGGAAGACCGTATCATTGGCCGTAATTTGGCGGAAAGCATCAAAGGTGCCAGCGGTGTGGTTTATAACATCAATGACTACGTTACTGATGATATTGCCAGGGACATTTGCAAGGGAAACACTAAAGTAAAAATCCGCAGCGTACTTTCCTGTCAGTCCAAACATGGTGTTTGTCGTAAGTGTTATGGTATGAATCTGGCCACCGGCAGGAATGTTGACGTGGGTGAAGCGGTGGGCATTATTGCAGCTCAATCCATTGGTGAACCTGGCACCCAGCTGACCATGCGTACCTTCCATACGGGCGGCGTTGCCGGTGCAGATGATATTACCAAGGGTCTGCCCCGTGTCGAGGAAATTTTTGAAGCACGTAAACCCAAGGCCTGTGGCATTATTGCTGAAGAGGCGGGGATTGTTTCTGTTAACGACGATGGGAAGACCAGAAAGATTACTGTCGCAGGTAAGGACGGTGGCAGCACTTCCTACAACATCCCTTACACCGCCAAACTTTTGGTGGAAGCAGGTGAGATGGTAGAGAAAGGTCAGAAGTTGATTGGCGGTTCCCTTGATCCCCACGATATTTTACGTGTGTCCGGGTTGAGGGCTGCCCAGGACTATATGGTTGGTGAGGTTGTGGGCGAGTATCACTCCCAGGGTGTTGACATTAACTCTAAGCATATTGAAGTTATTGTACGCCAGATGATGCGTAAGATTCGTGTGGATGATTGCGGCGGTACGGATTTGCTGCCTGGAACGGATATGGAGATTTTGGAATTCCATGAAGTGTGCAAGCAGGCGGAAAGAAATGGCATCGAAGTACCCGTAGGACATATCATTCTTTTGCCCATCACCAAGGCATCCTTGGCTACGGATTCCTTCCTGAGTGCGGCATCTTTCCAGGAAACTACCAAGGTTCTCACCAGTGCGGCCATTCAGGGGAGGGTTGACTATCTGAAAGGTGTGAAAGAAAACGTTATCATTGGTAAGTTGATTCCGGCAGGTACCGGTCTCGGTCACTATAGGGACATCAATGTTGTCAAAAAAGAGTAAATTGTTGTTGCCAAGTTGCCGGTAATATGGTAAGATTATGCAGCTATAATTTATCTCGATGCGGAAATGAGGTGAAAAACAAATGCAAGAAAAGATTCATCCGAAATTCAAGGAAGTAAAGGTAACATGTGCTTGTGGCAATACCTTTATGAGCGGTAGCGTGAAGGACGAGATTCGCGTGGATGTTTGCTCTAAGTGCCATCCTTTCTTTACAGGAGCACAACGTACTGCAGCAGCCCGTGGTCGCGTCGAGAGATTTAACAAACGCTATGGTAAGGACAAATAATCGAAAAGCACGCCTCGGGCGTGCTTTTCTTTAGAGGTAGTGAACATGTCAAAATTCAATATTGGTGGTCAGGCGGTTATCGAGGGTGTAATGATGCGAGGCAAGGAGTTTGTCAGTATTGCTGTGCGTCTTCCTGACGGAACTATTTCTGTGGAAACGAAGCCGGCTGTCACTATCAGAGATAGCTATACGATTTTGAATAAGCCCTTCATCCGTGGAGTGGTTGTTTTGTTTGAGTCACTGAAGGACGGCTTAGGGGCTTTGCAACGCAGTGCCCAGCTTACATCGGAGGGGACGGAGGAAGAAATGACTTCCATGGAGGTGATTTCCACTATGCTAATTTCAGTGGCCATGGCGGTGGGTTTGTTTATTGTTGTTCCTACTTGGTCCATGCGTTTTTTGCACGGGATGATAACGGATCCTCTTTGGTTGAATTTGGCCGAAGGGGTGATGAGAATGTTGATTTTTCTTGTGTATGTGGTGGCTATCAGCAGTATGGATGATATTCGGCGGGTGTTCCAGTATCACGGAGCGGAGCACAAAACTATTTTTACCTATGAGGCGGGCCTGCCTCTGACGGTGGAGAATGTGCGTAAGCAGAGTACTCTGCATCCCCGTTGCGGCACTAACTTCCTGATGATAGTGATGCTCATCAGTATGTTTGTGTTTGCTTTTTTCGGCTGGCCGGATGTTTTGACCCGCATTGCCAGCCGTCTGCTCTTTATGCCGGTGATTGCTGGAATCAGTTATGAAGCCATACGTTATGCCGGGTTCCATTGTCAAAATCCTTTGGTGCATGCGGCCATTATGCCCGGTTTGTTGCTGCAAAAACTCACTACACGGCAGCCCGATGATGACCAGATTGAAGTGGCAATCAAGTCGGTGGAGGCAGTGATTTGACAAATGACTGAACAGGATTTTATTGCCAAACTAAGTGAGTACAGGGGAAGAAATGTTTTTAACCCTTGGGGTGAATCGGATTCTTTGCATGACATCGGTGCCACCGCACCCATTGTCCGTCGTATGAATCTTGCGGTCTATATGGCACTGAGACCCCAGGTGGATTATATCTTTATGGGTGAGGCCCTGGGTTATCAGGGCGGACATTTCAGCGGTGTAGCTTTGACCTGTGAAAGGATGATTTTAGGATACCATCAGGTGAAGCCAGGGATGATTTTCGGTGATTATGTAGCTCCAAGAACCAGCGATCCAGCGAAACTTGGAAACAAGGTTTTGCAGCAGAATGGGTTTAATGAACCCACGGACACGGTGGTGTGGCAGGGTTTGCAGGACTATGGGTTTGACACGGGGAGAGTTTTCCTATGGAATATTTTTCCCTTCCATCCTTATCGGGAGGGTAATATTTTGACTAACCGGACTCCCAATCAGGAGGAACTTAGGATAGGTTTTAGTTATTTTAATGAATTGCTACAGTTCTATTCTCGGGCACAGGTGGTGGCCATTGGCAAAAAATGTCAGGAAACTTTGGCTGCTTTCGGGGTGGAGTGTGTAGCACTGCGTCACCCCAGCATGGGAGGGGTTGCGGAGTTTCGTCGTGGCTTGGCGGAGTTAAGCAAATAGGAAATGGACAAGAAATTTATTTTTAGTAAGGAATTTTTTAAGGATGCCTGGGTACTGACCAAGGCCTATTTTACCGGTGACGATTGGAAACGGGCCTGGTTGCTTTTTGTTACGGTGATGATTATGACCTTGGGCATCGTCTATATGCTGGTGCAGCTTAATCTTTGGTACAATAGTTTTTATAGTGCTTTGCAGGAGTACAATTCGGAGAAGATTTACAGCGAATTGTGGCGGTTCACTTGGCTGGCCTTCATATACATTTTTTTAGCGGTGGCTGCCTATTATCTCCGTCAGAGTTTGATTATGCACTGGCGGGAATGGCTTACGGTCAGGTTTATCGATGAATGGTTAAAAAATAAAACCTATTACAATCTGCAGATGTTTGGTGCGTCTACGGACAATCCGGACCAGCGTATCAGCGAAGATGTGAAGCTTTTTGTCACCATGACCTTGAGCTTGTTTGTGGATTTTATCAAGGCCCTGACCACGCTTTTGAGTTTTATAGCCATTCTCTATACTCTCAGCGGCGTATTGGATGTGAATATGTTCGGCAGAACCTGGCATATTCACGGTTATTTGTTCTGGGCATCCTTCGTTTATGCCTGCATCGGCACCTGGTTGGCCCATGTGGTTGGCAAAAAGTTGGTAGAGTTGAACTATGTGCAACAGCGATACGAAGCGGATTTCCGTTTTAGTATGATTCGTATGCGTGAGGCGGCGGAGTCCGTGGCCTTCTACAGGGGTGAGGACAGGGAGCAGGGCATTCTGGTTAGCAGGTTTAAGGATTTGCTGGACAATTTCTGGCGGTTGGTCAACCGGCAGAAATGGCTGATTCTTTTCAATTCTGTCTATGGACAGCTGGCTATCATCTTTCCTTTTGTGGTGGCCATGAGCCGTTATTTGGCCAAGGAATTTACTCTGGGCGGGCTGATGCAGGTCAGCAGCGCCTTTGGCAGGGTACAGGATTCCTTGAGTTTCTTTGTGGATTCCTATGCCAGCATTGCGGAATGGCAGGCGGTGACCATGCGTCTTTCCCTCTTTTATCGGCATATGAACAATATGCAGGACCAGGTGGCGGACTACAAGCCGGAGTTCCGTGCTGATGAAGTGGTGGGGGTTGAGGGACTGACGGTTTCACTGCCCGGCGGCAGGGTGCTGGTTCATGATGCTAATTTTGTACTGCAGCCCCATAGCAATGTTTTGATTAAGGGTCCCTCCGGTTGCGGCAAATCCACTTTACTTCGGGCAATCAGCGGCATTTGGCCATATGTGGCAGGGAAGATTATTTTGCCGCCCCAGGAAAAGATTATGTTCATTCCTCAGAAACCATATTTGCCATTGGGAACACTGAAAGAAGTGTTGACCTACCCCAGCTCACGGGCGGATGATGCCACCATTAAGCTGATGATGGCACGTTGCAAGATAGAATATCTTAGTGATAAATTGGAGGAAATGGCGGATTGGAGTCATGTGCTTAGCGTGGGAGAACAGCAGAGGGTGGCTTTTGCCAGAGCCCTGCTCATTGCTCCGGAATGGCTTTTTTTGGATGAGGCCACCAGTGCATTGGACGAAACTACGGAAAAAATAATGTATGAGAATTTGGGTGAGTATTTGGCGGCCACTACGGTGGTGAGTATCGGTCACCGTTCCACCTTGATGCGGTTCCATCGTATGGGGCTCACCATAAGGGAAAAGCAATGCTATCTGGAGCAGTTGGAAGGAACAGACAATGATTAAGTTTTACGCACGGGAATACAGACCGAGGGTCAAGCGTCTGCTTGGCCTTTTGTTACCTTTGATAGCCACGGAATTGGCCATGTTCGGCATGAATTTTTTTGATGCCAGCATGAGCGGTCAGGCGGGGGCTGTGGAACTGGCGGGAACAGCTATGGCCGGCAATTTTTGGATGCCTTTCAGGGCGGGATTGGGCGGTGCTTTGATGGCTTGTACACCTATTATCGCCCAGCTTATCGGCGCACAGAAAAAAGAGGATATTCCCCATGTGGTGCAACAGGGGTTCTTTTTGGCCTTTTTCTTTGCAGCAGTTGTTTTGGCTTTTTTCGTTTATGGCGTGTCCTTTTTCTATGACTATATGGAGCTGGAACCGGATGTCATCCGGGTGGCCTATTGGTACGGCATCAGCGTGGGGGCGGGGGTACTGCCTTTCTTTCTGGTTGGTCCCTTGAGGTCTTTGGTGGACAGTTTGGGACATACGGATCTTTCCATGAAGATTTTTCTGGCTGCCCTGCCAATCAATGTGGTTTTGAATTATATTTTTATCTTCGGCTTAGGACCTGTTCCGGCCTTTGGCGGTATTGGTGCAGGCATTGCCACGGGCATCACCTATTGGCTTATTTTTTTGTTCTATGCCTGGAGTGTTTATTATCTGCCCGGACTGAGGGAATATGGGGTCTTTAGGAATATCAGTTTCAATGCGGGGGCTTTTTGGGAATATTTACGCATTGGTGTACCCTTGGGTTGCTGTATTTTCCTGGAATGCGGTTGTTTTTCACTGACTGCTTTTCTCATTGCAAAATTCGGTACCGCCTATATTGCAGCGGATATGGCGGCCACCAATTTCTGTACCATCATGTATATGATTCCCTGCAGCATTTCCATGGCGGTTACCATTTTGGTGGGTATTGAAGTGGGGGCCAAACGCTTTCATGAGGCCCATGTATTTTCTGTTTTGGCACTGCAAATAAGTTTGGCGGCGGTGTTTGTTTATACCGCCTTTGAATTCTTCAACCGTGATTTGGTGGCCAGAATTTATACCCAGGATGCGGAAGTGGCCCTGCTTATTGTGGAATTTATGTTTTGGGGAATAATTTGGCAATTTTTCGATGCTTTGGGCAGCCCCTTGCAGGGCATTTTGAGAGGTTATAAGGATGTAAAAATTTCCACTATTATCAGCATTATTTCTTTCTGGGGCATCTGCATTCCCTACGGTATTTTCATGGATTATGTCATGCATCGGGGACCCTTGTGCTACTGGGAGGGTATCAATATTTCGTTGTGCTTTGATGCCATCGTTATTTATTTCCGTTACAAATACTTGGAACGGAAAGCGGTTAGGTGTCAGGAAGGTTTGGAAATGGATTGTGGTGATGTATGTAATAGTTTTAAGTGAGTTGCAAAACTTGATTTGACAAAGATGTCGTTGTGTAGTAGGATATGAATAATAGTTGAAAAAAGTTTTGTGTGTATCTTTGGGGCGGGGTGCAATTCCCTACCGGTGGTGACAGTCCACGAGCTTCGGCATGAATGGGTGCAATTCCCATACCGACGGTATAGTCCGGATGAGAAAGGATATTTTTTGTTGTTTTTTCCGCCCCGAAAGGGGGCTTTTTTGTTGCAGGACAGAGAATATATGGAGCTGGCTTTGGCACTGGCGAAAAAAGCGGAAGGTGATACCAGCCCCAATCCCATGGTGGGTTGTGTCCTGGTGCGGGACGGCAGGATTATAGGCGAAGGATGGCATCATAAGGCAGGATTGCCACATGCCGAATTGGAAGCGATTAAGGACGCTAAAAATAAGGTACGTGGTGCTACGGCTTATGTAACCCTGGAACCCTGCAGCCATGTGGGGCGGGTGGGATCCTGTTGCGTAACACTGGCCCGTATGGGAATTGAGCGGGTGGTATGTGCTATGGTTGACCCCAATCCCAAGGTGGCAGGTGCAGGTATTAAATACTTGCAGGAGGCAGGGGTCGCTGTAGAAGTGGGACTTTGTGAACAAGAAGCAAAAAAACTCAATGAAAAGTTTCTTTTTGCCATTACCCGTGACAGACCTTTTGTAAGTTTGAAATATGCCATGACTTTGGACGGTAAAATTGCTACTGCTAATGGTGACAGCCAATGGATTACGGGGGAGGAGGCAAGGAGAAAAGCCCATTATTTGCGTAAAACCCATGATGCGATTTTAGTGGGAGTTGGGACGGTACTTAAAGATAACCCGGAACTTACCACTCGTTTGGTAAGAGGCGCTAATCCTTTAAGAATAGTTCTTGACGCAAAATTGCAGATCCTTTTGACAAGTGCGGTGTTGAATGAGGCGACGAAGACACTCATATTTGTCGGCAACAATTATAATGTTGAGCATAGGCAGGTTTTAGAGCAGCTGGAGTGGGTGGAAATAGTTCAGGTGCCTGAAGTTGTGGCAGGAATGTTAGATTTACAGAGCATTATGCAAATTTTGCAGGAACGGGAAATTCGCAGCGTCCTTGTGGAGGGAGGCAGTAAGGTCTTAGGCACTTTTAAAGATGCCGGATTAGTTGATAGGGTTTATGCTTTTGTTGCTCCTAAGATTTGTGGCGGACAAAATTCTTTAAGTGCTGTTGGCGGGGCAGGCATAGAATTTATGGATGATGCATTGCAGTTGGAAGATTTGGAGATGGAAAAATTAGGTAGTGATGTGTTATTGACAGCGAGGGCAAGAGAAAAATGTTTACGGGTCTGATAGAAGAGCTGGGAGAAGTTAAAAATTTAACAGGTACGGGCAATTCTTATCGTTTGACTGTGGGCGCTAAAAAGATTTTGGCGAATGTCAAGGTTGGGGATAGTATTGCGGTAAACGGGGCTTGCTTGACCGTGGTGGAGAAGAATGGAAATTCTTTTACGGTTGATGTTATGCCGGAAACCGCAAAGCGTACTACTATCGGTAAATTACATACGGGGGAAGGTGTCAATTTGGAGCGTACCCTGTGTTTCGGAGAACGATTGGAAGGCCATTTGGTGAGCGGGCATATTGAGGGTGTGGGACGGATTTTACACCGCAAGGAAGATGGCAACGCTTTACTTTTCAAAATTGCTTGTGATAAAACGCTTACCCATTACATT
>JAZLMD010000144.1:0-4281 GCA_045598465.1 Acidaminococcaceae bacterium
AAATCCGGTCCCTTAATGGCGGTCATCAACTGGTCCAACTCCACATCCGGATCGTCAATCAGCATATTAAGCCCCTTCACCACCTCACTCAAATTGTGGGGGGGGATATTAGTGGCCATACCAACAGCAATACCCGCACTGCCATTAACCAAAATAGCAGGCACTTTTGAAGGCAGAACTGTGGGTTCCTTCAAACTTTCGTCATAGTTGGGCATAAAATCCACAGTATCCTTGTCAATATCTTCCAACATGCTCTCAGCCACCTTGGACATGCGGACTTCCGTATAACGCATGGCCGCAGGACTGTCACCATCCACACTGCCGAAGTTACCGTGACCGTCCGCCAGGCAGTAGCGGGTATTAAAATCCTGGGCCAGACGCACAATGGCGTCATACACGCTGGCATCCCCGTGGGGATGGAATTTACCTAAAACTTCACCCACAATGCGGGCGGACTTTTTGTAAGGTTTCGTGGAAGTCATACCCGCTTCCTGCATAGCATAAAGAATGCGCCGGTGCACTGGCTTCATCCCGTCCCGCACATCCGGCAGGGCGCGCTGCACAATAACACTCATGGCGTAGTCAATATAGGACTTACGCATCTCATCTTCCAAATATACCGGGACAATCTTCCCGGATGTCAAATCCATTTCAGCCATCTTTCCTCCTAAAAACTTACCTCATCAGGCCAATTCCGGCAAACTCACAGCGTCCTGATAAGTTCCTCCACCTTTTCCAGCACCATTTCCCCGGTAATTGCCTTACTGCACTCAAACTGCCTGTCCGTACCCTGATGCAGGGGACACTTGGTATAAAGATAGGGTTGGTAAGGATAACGCATATCATTCCAACAACCATGGCACACCTCCGTGTTAATCACCCTGTAGGGTGTATAAAATTCACTGTAGGGCAAGGAAAAACCGCTTATCATAACCACTTTCCTACCGCAGGCCCAAGCCAGCCAGGAAAGGCCGCTTGCCATACCGATAAAGAACTTGGCGCCGCACAACAAATCCACCCGGTCCTGCAAAGGTCTGTAACCGGTAAAATCCTCACAACCCTCCTGCATTATTTCCCTGTAACCGTCCTCCTTGCTGACATCATCCCCATCAATGCAAAGCACCCGGTAACCCTTATCCCTCAAAAACCTGACAACCATCGCCCATCCCTGGGGATTATGCCAACTCTTGCAGGGTTGGGTGCCCTTCAAACTGATGCACACATAATCATCCTTGATAACATTCTCCGGCTTCGGATTCTGACTGGCCGCAAGCCGGGGCTTGAATTCCGTCAAACAATCCAAACCCAAAATATTGGCACCGTTACGCATCATGCCGGTCATCCGCAAATCCGTCTTTTGCATGGCCGGCATAGCGGGATAGCCGACTTCATAATAATAAGTGGCATAAATGTCCTTGGGCAAATCCTGCCAAACATCATCAACAAATCTGCCGTTCAAATCCGCCGATTCCCCGGACAAAAAAGTAATATCCTTAAAAACAGGACGGAAAATATCCGCAAATTTGGAAGGGATGGTCACAAAAACATGACACTTGTGCCGCTTCCTGAATTCCTCAACATAAGGCATAAAACAAATGGCATCACCCATCCCCTTGGTGTTCATCATTTCAATATGTACATTCTTATTCTCCAAATTGAAGATATGGGTAAAAATTGTCTCCCCATTCTTCATAACCTCCACACTGTAATGAATGTGATAAACCTTTTCCGCCTCCGCCACCACCCTGTCAGCAAACTCATGGGGACGGGGCTGGATGAGCAGACCGGTATCCCTATCCACATACTTAATCTCAAACTTATTATTCGGCAAAAGGGATTTATCAATGGAAACCCTGGCTCCCAAATTAAAATCATACCTTATCCCTTCCACCCCCGTCTCAAACCGTGCCTCCCCGGGGTCAATATCATATTCAAGCTCATAATGCCCGTCCGGCATCTTCAGTCCCTTGCACACTAACATCTTATTCCCACACTCCTACTGACAAACCGATTCTTATGCCATTCATGCCAAGCCAAAACTTTAATTCTCTCCATCTAATCATTCCGTTTCGCTTCATCTACAACTACACCATGAACTTTAATCCCTTTACTCCTAGGCACGCAAAGCCAATTAAATGACACGATATTTACAAAACCTTTCTCAGCAGACACTACTCCATCCGTATATTTTTGAGTGCCTTCCCCGTACTGTAAAAAAATATTCCTTACTATTCGAAAATCATTTTCTCTACTGTACAAAGCACAATCTGCTTCATATATCTCATACCCCAAATCACGCAAAAGCTTTAAAACCTCTTTTCCTTCCTTCGTGTAATTCGCTTCCATAGAAATATATGGTTGACAACGCTTAATTAAATCCTTAGCCCCTTGTATGATGTCTGAATCCATACCTTCAGCATCTACTTTTATTAAATCACATTTTTCAAGCCCAAATTCATCCAAAGAAATTATCTCAACTTCAAACTCTCCCGGATTATTTTCTATCGAAAACGAACCATTATTACCACTGAATAATCCATCATATATTTTCACTTTCTTTGATTCCTTACCAACCCCTTTATTGTATGTATACACATTATAGAGATTGTTGATAGCAATATTCCCACAAAGCATCTGAAATGTTATTCTTTGTGGCTCAAATGCGTAAAGACGACCTTTACCTATATGTTGTGCTATGGGAACCGTCAAAGAACCAATGTTTGCACCTACTTCTATCACAGTATCTCCAGGTTTTAAAATCTTTCGAAGCAATTCCATTTCATCATGCCCATACTCTCCATATAATCCTATACTTTCTCCAACATAAGCATCTTGTGTATACCTCATAATTCTACCATACTTCCAATCCTGCAATACTATCTTCATGCCTTACCTCCTTCCCATCGGACAAAAATCTACACATATTTTACTATCGTACCGTAGCACTGCAAGTAGAACCAAGAATGTTTATTATCAGTATCAATCTCTATATTCTGCTTATACCCGATTACCGCATCCCCGCCGGCCACCAGTGCCTGCTTCTTCATATTGATAACCGCCGCACTGAAGGCCTCCTCAAACTGCTCCTGATGCACGGATGTCTCCCCGTAAATCAGCCAACCAAAAGCTGACTCCTTCTCCTTTTCCTGCTTATGTTCCAACAAATATTCTCTCACCGCCGGATCCTTCAACTCGTTCATCAGCTTGTCGTTGAACCAACCCTTGTTGGACACCTGGTAAAAGCAGGGACGAATAATTTCATACTTTCTGTCATGTATGTCGCAAGTAGTAACCGCAACCTTCTTCAACGGCTCATAAACTTCCCTCAACCATTTGTCCCGTTCTTCCTGCTTCTTCTGCTTTCTCTCGTCACTTTGGAAACTGTCAAAAAATCCCATAATTACCTCCTCTGCAAGGTTTCAATCAAAACGCAATCATTATTATATCATTTCATTGAAATTGTTTCACATGAAACAATTTCAATGCTTTTATATATTTTTTTCGCTCGTCACTAATCCTGTAACTTTCGCAACCCTTTTGAATGGCCTTATTATGGGTCCAGGGCTCCAACCTTTTATTTTCTAAATACCCAATGGCCCCATCCCACTGCCTGACCAGGGCCTCTGCAAAAAACCAGGCCTGCATCATACGGATATAATATGCATCGCTTTGAATATTCGCCACCCAATCCAAATACTTTTTCTGAAAATCTTCCTCCAAAAAATGTACCAGCAACATCTCTATACCAAACCGCACTGTATATGTTTTGTCGCACCGTAACCAATCAGAAATTTCCTTAATTAATTCCGCATGATGTTTGTTAAAAACTTTTGGTCTTAACAAATCGCAAGTCGCCCAATTATCCACATAGGGCAAAAATCTCTTAACCCCATCCAAACATTCCCCATAATCCACAATCAGATTCAACAAAAGCGCATGCAACTGATTTTCATCATAATATTGGTGGGGCAGATTTTGCAGAAACATTTCCGCCTCCGCCGTAGCGGATATTTCCCGGGCAATATTTCTGAGCACAGGCACCCTGACACCAATAATTGTTTTCTTGTCAATCGTAGGAATTAACTTACTGTGAAACTCACGATATTTCTTATCGTGCAAAAGAAACAACTGCTTTTGAATATTTGTCATAATAGTTTAATACCCAAGTCCTCAGCTAATTCCTGCAGCCGTCCCTCCTCCGTTCTAAACACAAAATCCGCAAAGGGCTGCAAATTGTCATGAACTGCATATTCTTCCAATGCCTGGTAATATTCCAACTTA
>JAZLMD010000145.1:0-2297 GCA_045598465.1 Acidaminococcaceae bacterium
TGCAGGGTTCTCCGCCCCTGCCATAGACCAATAGAAAATTTTGATTACTGCCCTTCTGCCCCTCCCCGTCCTTGTAGTCACGAAAGGTGGTGCCACGATTTCTGATACCTTGGGAAATAACCTGATTAATTGCTTCCGCCAATTTTGAAAACTCCACCCCAGTCACATCCTCGGCGGCCCGCAGGGGACTGATGCCGGCCACAGCCAGGGCCTCTTCCGCATAGATGTTCCCCAACCCGGCGATAACGGTTTGATCAAGAATGAAGGTTTTTACTGGTCTGCGGCTGCCCTTGGCCCTGTCCAGCAAATAATCCTCCGTAAGTCCCTCGCTCAAGGGTTCTAGCCCCAAATTTGCCAATCCATCTATCACATACCCGTCATCCACAAAATACAAAGTTCCAAAGGTGCGGATATCCGTGAACCACATCAATGACCCATCCGCAAAGGTAAATTTTATTTTGGCATAGGGCGGCACCTCCTGCCCCCTGCCGGCCAACAAAGCACCGGTCATGCGGAGATGCACCACCAAATCTCCCCCATCTGTGGCAATAACCAGATATTTTCCCCTGCGTCCCACCTGCAGAATCCTGCGGCCCTGCAATTTTTTTACAAAAAGTTCCTCATCAGGGTACCGTATCAGACGAGGCAGAAAAACCTCCACCTTTTCAAAAACTTTTCCTTCTATATGCGGTTCCAGTGTTCTTCTAACTTGCTCCACCTCCGGCATTTCCGGCATTTCATCACTTCCTTACCATTCCAAAACTATATTTTCCCAGGGCAATTTGTCCGTATCAAAAATTACCACAAACTCCATAGCAGTGAGGGGCTCCTGTCCCTGCAAAAGTCCCATTCTACCGGCTAAAAAACCAATCAATTCTTCCGGACGGAACCGCTGCCGCAAAACACCCATATCCAAATCCTTGTCACGTTTGGCCAGCCGCCTGCCCTCCGCCCCCACCATCAGAGGCAAAAGACAATAATTCGGCGGGGTGAAACCCAGAAGTATGTACAGATACATCTGCACCGGTACAGAATCCAAAAGGTCACAACCCCGCACCACTTCCGTCACCCCCATCAGCGCATCATCCACCACCACTGCCAAATGATAGGCATAAACCCCGTCAGAACGGCGGATAATGAAATCACCGCTGTCTTCATCCAAATTGTACTGACGCCTGCCGTAATGTTCATCCGTAAAAACAAGCGGTTCCCCGTCCACCCGCACCCGAAGGGCCGGAGGCCTGATAAAACTCCTGACGGCAATTTCTTCCTTGGTAAGATTGCGGCAGGTACCGGGGTAGCGATAACGTCCGTCGCTGAGATGGGGGGCCTGTGCAGCATGCAGTTCCCCCCTGCTGCAAAAACAGGAAAAAGTACGCCCCGCCTTCTGCAGGACATCCGCATAGTCCGCATAAACGGATTGCCGCCGGGACTGATAAAAAGGACCCATATCCCAATCCAACCCCAGCCACAACAAATCATCAATCAGTTGTTCAGCATTCTCCCGGGGACAACGGCTGCCGTCCAAATCTTCAATTCTCAAAACCATCTCCCCACCCTGCTTCCGGGCATGGGCCCAGGCACACAAAAGGGAATATACATTCCCCAAATGCATCCTGCCTGAAGGAGTTGGAGCGAAGCGTCCTCTAACCATAGTGCAATTATAGCATCTGAATTGGAACTTTGCAAAACCAAATTAATGTAGTATAATAACAAAATCATGAGAAAAACATCTGCCATGGTGGAAGCCGGCATTCTTGCCGCGGTAGCCATCGTTATGGCTCTAATTGCAATTTATATTCCTGTTTTAGGGGCTTTCGTAAACTTCGTCTGGCCCCTGCCCATCATTGCCTGCGGAGTGAGGAACGGGCTGAAATGGTCCGTCCTGACCACCATCGTGGCCGGTCTCATCTGTGCCATGCTCATCAACCCCCTCCAGGCCTTCATTCTGGTGGCGGTTTTTGGAATTTTGGGCATCATCCTGGGGGAATGCATGCGTCGCAACAGCAGCCCTCTGACAATTCTTATCTACGGCACCTTGGGGGGCATTCTGGCCCTGGTCATTAATTTTGCCATTGCCTTTTTAGTGCTTGATATCAATCCTGTCGCCATGATGTTCGATTCCTTTGACAACAGTTTACTACAAATGGCCGAATTCCAACGGAGCCACGGAGTGGCAGAAACGGAAATTGCCGCCAGCATTGCATCCTACAAGGAACTCATCAAAATGATGAGAATAATTATGCCCGGGGCCTTCATAATAACTGCTCCCGCCCTGGCCTTCATCAACTACTGGG
>JAZLMD010000146.1:0-3327 GCA_045598465.1 Acidaminococcaceae bacterium
CGCTCCAGGCCATAGGCCTTAGCCAACAGTCAAAAGCCATCAGAGTTGAGTTAAAGTTCGCACCAAGCTGACTTCCCTGAACCCTGTTGGCTGATGGCTCAACCCTCAATCCTCAGCCCTCAACCCTGGCAGGCGACTAACGCCCTGACACCTGAAACCTATTATAAACTTGCTCCCAGTTTTTTTGCTTCTGCACAGGCCTCCGCCAAATTGTTCTTCTCCATACTGGTTTTTATTATTCCCACAATTTCTCCGCCGCAATAGGGAAGGCAGGCCTTCATTTGGGCTTCAATACCGTCATACACACCTTCACTGCCGCTGGCCAACAAAACAGCATATTTGGTGGCCTTGGCCGGCTTATGCGGAGCATACCAACGGGTAATACAGCTTTGCAACTGACCGCTCAGTCCCCAATAATACACAGGACTGGCCAAAACAACCATCTCCGCTTCCGCCAACAAGGGATGAATCTGCTGCATATCGTCATTCTGAATACATTTTCCCTCACCCTGGGTGTGACAATATTCACAGGCCAAACAACCGTTGATTTTCATATTGCCCACCGGCACCACCGTAATATCATGCTTAGCCGCACCTTCCCTGAACGCTTCAATCAGCTTATAGCTGTTACCGTTTTTTCTGGGGGACCCGGCCAAAATCAAAATTTTCATAATCCTTCCTCCTTTTTACCGAACAAACCTTCAAGCATCAGGGCCAGAGCCCCATCACCTGTAACATTGCAGGCCGTACCAAAGCTGTCCTGCAGAGCAAAAACAGTGAGCATAAGCGCCACACCCGTATCATTGAACCCCAAAACGGAAATAATGATACCTAAAGATGCCATTACCGTACCTCCGGGAACACCGGGGGCGCCAACAGCAAATATACCAAGCAGAATGACGAACAGGAACATGGTGCCGAAATCAGGAATGAAACCGTAAAGCACCTTGGAGATTGCCATTACAAAGAAGGTCTCTGTCAGAGCGGAACCGCAAAGATGCACAGTAGCCCCCAAGGGAATGGCAAAATCCCGAACCTCATCGCTCAAAACCTTGGACTTTCCGGCGCAATCCAGCGCCACAGAAAGGGTGGCCGCACTGGACATGGTTCCCACCGCGGTCAGGTAGGCGGGTCCGTAATGTTTCAAAACTTCCCAGGGAGATTTGCGGGAAACAATGCCCGCCACGGTGTAAAGCACCGCCAACCAAATATAGTGCAGAACCATAACGATAACAATTATCTTCAGGAATACCGGTGCCTGCTGGGTAATGCTACCCTCGTAAGCCAGGGTGGCAAAAGTGCAGGCAATGAAGACGGGCAAAATGGGAATAACCACCCTGTTTACCAGAGCCAGTACAATTTTGTTGAATTCCAACAAAAGTTTTTCCATCAGTTCCGCCTTGGTCCAAATGACAGCCATGCCCAGGAACAAACTGAGCACCAGGGCGGACATTACGGAGAACAAAGCGGGAATTTCCAGCTTGAAAATCAAAGCGGGAATGGGAAGCAATCCCTCCGGATTAGTAACAATGTTCAAGCCGGGAATCAGGGCATAGCCCGTAAACATGGACATTAAACATGCCAAAACGGTGGAAGTGTAGGCCAAAACAATCATAGTACCCAGCATCCTGCTGGCATTGGCCTTGAGCTGGGTGATGGCAGGTGCAATGAACCCCACAATAATCAAAGGCACCATAAAAGAAATTATCTGACCCAAAATGAATTTGATCGTGTTGACAATACCTATGGTCCTTTCATCCACACCCAAGCCGACAGCGATACCCACCGCCACGGCGATGACCAACTTAACTATTAAGTTGTCGAAAAACTTTTTCATAACAAAGTTCCTCCCTTTCTTTTAATATAGCTATATTTTTGGAACGTAATACATTCCTTACGCCCTGTGTTTTAATCAGGTATCAGCTTTCAGGTTTCAGGTAAAGTTAGCAGAGTGCTGACTTTCCTCAACCCTGATGGCTGAACCCTCGACCCTGGCAGGCGACAGGCCCTGCAACAAAAAAGCGGGCCCATAGCCCGCATTATCCGCCCGTTCAGTTAAGGTAGTATAGTGTGAAACAACTATGGTTAAAATACAATGTCAATTGCATACAAAACAAGCACCACAACAGGATGCTTCGCAACAACAGCAATTGTCTTGTACTCTAACCTTTAACACAATCAAAAACTTCCTTTTCCAAAAAGTCAATTCATTGTAGTACATTTCCCGAAATTTGTAAAGTAAAATTTCGGGAAATTACTTACTTCAATATTTTTTTCAAAAACGCTCCGGTGTAGCTTTTACTAACTTTGACAATCTGCTCCGGGGTGCCGGTGGCAACCACTTCCCCGCCTCGGTCACCGCCTTCAGGCCCCAAATCAACGATATAGTCCGCCTGTTTAACAACATCCAAATTATGCTCAATAACAATGACGCTGTCCCCATGCTCCACCAACCTTTGCAACACTTCCAAAAGTTTGTGCACATCCGCCATATGGAGACCTGTGGTAGGTTCATCAAGGATATAGACGGTGCGGCCGGTGCTGCGCCGGCTCAGTTCCGTGGCCAGCTTCACCCGCTGGGCCTCACCACCGCTCAAGGTAGTAGCCGCCTGCCCCAGGTGGATATAACCCAAACCCACATCCTCCAGCATTTGCAGCTTGCTTTCGATGCGGGGCTGATTTTTGAAAAACTCCAAGGCCTGAGTCACCGTCATATCCAGCACATCCGCAATATTCTTTCCCTTGAAATGCACTTCCAAAGTGTCCCTGTTGTAACGGGTGCCATGACACACGTCGCAGGGAACATACACGTCCGGCAGAAAATTCATTTCAATCCTGTTTACCCCGTCACCGCTGCAGGCCTCACACCTGCCGCCCCGCACATTAAAGCTGAAACGCCCGGACTTATAGCCCCGCAGCTTCGCCTCCTCCGTATCCGCATAAAGCGCCCGAATCAAATCAAAAAGCCCGGTATAGGTGGCAGGATTGCTCCTGGGGGTGCGACCGATGGGGCTTTGGTCAATATTGATGACCTTATCCACATTCTCCAATCCCAAAATTTCCTGATGTTCACTGGGCTTAGTATGAGCCCCCTGCAATTTTTGTGCCAGGGCATTATAGAGAATATCATTAATCAAAGTGGATTTGCCACTGCCGCTGACCCCAGTCACCACCGTAAAAACTCCCAATGGAATCTCCACATCAATATTTTTTAAATTGTTGGCCGCCGCCCCCACTATCTTCAAATAGCGGCCGTCCGTCTTCCGCCTGCGCTTAGGAACAGGAATAAATTTTACGCCGCTCAGATATTGCCCTGTAACGGACTCC
>JAZLMD010000147.1:0-5916 GCA_045598465.1 Acidaminococcaceae bacterium
CTTCATAAAACCGGGGCAACAAGCTGGCGATGGTACTCTTCCCCGCCCCGCTGGGACCCACAAAAGCAATGACCTGTCCCGGCTTGGAAGCGAAACTCACATCCGTCAGCACCTGCTCGCCGGGGTTATACTCAAAGCAAACCTTGTTGAACTCCACAACTCCCTTCACTGCGGGCAAGGTCCGGGCCCCCTCCGCATTGCGGATGGGCTCTGGCAAATCTAGCAAATCAAACACCCGCTGGGCTGCAGCCAGAGCCTTTTGGATGGCCGCAATGGCCTTGCTCAACCGCTTAATGGGATTGCTGATATTCACCGCATAAGTCAGAAAAGCAACCAGGGAACCGGCGGAAATATAACCCTGAATGACGCTGTTACCGCCATACCAGAGAATAGCCGTCACTCCGCAGGCCGCCACAAACTCAATTACCGGTGCCAAAATGGCATTAAGCCGCACATTCTTCATATTGGCATAAAAATTCTCCAAATTGGTCCCGTTAAAACGTTCAATTTCGTAGTCCTCCCTCACAAAGGACTTCACCACCCTGTAACTGGTCACACTCTCCTGCAAAACACTGGTAATATCCGCCACCACGTCCTGAATCTGGGCACCGCTCTTACGTATTTTCTTGCCAAAAATGTCAATAAAAAGCAACACAAAGGGAAAAGTGGCGGCAGTAAAAAGAAACAACTTCCAGTCCAAATAAATCATGGCCCCGATGCTGGCAACCAGCACCACGCCCTCGGTAATAAGCTCCACCGCATTATCCACCAGTGCCGTCTGTAACGCCCCCACGTCATTGGTAACGTAACTCATAATGGTGCCGGTCTTGTTCTTGTCATAAAACGCCACGGGCAGACGCTGCAATTTTTCAAAGGCCTTTCTCCGCATATCAATAACAACCTTCTGCCCCACATAACTCATCAGATAAAACTGGCCGTAACTGAAGAAACCCCTGAGAATAAACACAACCACAATGCTTAAAGCAATATACATCAGCTTTTCCGCATCCTTATCCCGCAAAATCTGGTCCACCACATCACGGATAATCCAGGGCAAATACACCATGGCCGCACTGGCACAAATGGTACAAACCCCGGCGAAGAAAAGCCGTACCTTATATGGCCACACATTTTTCAAAAGCCGAATATATAGTTTGAACGATTGAAATTTTTTCATATTTTTCTCAAGTCCTTAGTTCCTAAGTTCTAAGCTCTAAGCTCCAAGCCCTGACTCCCTCATTCCTGTCGCCGAAGGCGATCACCTGCTACCTTCAAGACCAGTTCCGCCACCCGGTTTACCGCTCCCGGCCGGCCCAACCGCTCCCTGACAAAAGCCAAATCTCTCTGCATTTGGGCATTTCTCCGTGGTTCCATAAGCTCCGCCGCCGCCCGGGCGACTTTCTCCGGGGTAAACTCCTCCTGTAACAATTCCGGCAAAATCCCCCTGCCCGCCACAATATTGGGCAACCCGATATGGGGAATATTCAGCACCAGCCGGGCGATAAAGGCGTTCAACCACCCGGTACGATAACAAATCACACTGCCCAGCCCCAAAATAGCCGCCTCAAGAGTAACCGTGCCGCTGGTGGCCAAAGCCAAATCCGCAACCTTGAACAAATCGTAATTATGTCCCTCGGTAATCTTCACCTCAAGCCCGCTTTTGGCAATCATCCCCTCCAGCAACTCCCTGGGAATGGTCTCCGCCCTGGGCATGGCAAAATCAACATCCGGGAACTGCTTTTTCAGCAGCACCCCGCCCTGCAACAGAACGGGCAACATTTTGGTAATCTCCATCATCCTGCTCCCGGGCATAATCAACACCAAAGGACGGCCCGGACGTTTGCCTGCTAAGGCCAGTGCCTCCTGCTCCGGCAAAGAGGGCTTTGCAATATCCAACAGAGGATGGCCCACAAACTCCGTGGCGGCCCCCGCCTGACGGTACACCTCATCCTCAAAAGGAAAGATGGTGGCCACACGGGTGGCAAACCGGGCCACCTTCTTTGCCCTGCTCCTGTGCCAGGCCCAGGCCCCCGGGGGAATGAAACAAACCACCGGAATATTCTTCTCGTGGGCCATCTTCGCCAACCGCATATTCAAGCCCGGATAATCAATGGTAACAAAGCAATCCGGCTTTTCCTCATCCATCACCCTGCCAAAATCCTTGTACAACCTGTACAACCTGGGCAAATGCCTGATGATTTCAATGAACCCCATCACGCTGTGGTCGCTGATATTAAAAAGCACCCTGCCCCCGGCCTGGCGGAGACACTCTCCTCCCATTCCGAAAACATCCGCATCAGGAAGCATATTTTTAATTGCCCCGGTTATGGCGCCGGCATGTAAATCACCGCTCAACTCACCGGCACTCACAAGAATTTTCATGTTATCTCGCTTTGTTGTTCACACTATAAGATATAGTATTATACCACATTAAACAGAAAAGGCAATACCAAAATGCCGAACCGATATCATCAGACAACTTAACACGCTACGGTTTAGGCAATAGGCGTTAGGCATTTAGAGCTTAATTCTTTACGCTATTGTCAGTTCTACAAAAACTCTTTCATTAAAATTCTCTCACCAAAATTTGTTTGCAACGTTGAAAACAGATTTTTTGGTAGCGATACTATCGCTCAAAGTATTGCTACCGAAAAACCTCATTTTCACGAAATCGTGTTGCTACGCTCCAGGTGTCAGGTGAAGTCACTACGATGCGGACGGACAAGAGAACGTGGAGCATTCTTGTGAAACACAAATAAGTATTCATGGGCCATAAGCAAAAAGTTGAACTTGATTGAATTAGTTTTCCAATATCCTGTCGCCCTGCAGTTGTGCTGTTCCTTGATAATCAATTCCTTCAAAGTAAATCCGGTGTTTTCAAATATCCTCATTACTTCAAATGACATTGGTATCATATGACCTTTTTGCCTTGTATCACCCATAAGGATGGCACAGAATTTCCCTTTTTTAAGAACACGATAGCATTCGCTTGCCACCGGCTTCATTTGTTCTAAAAAATCTTTTACATCAAAGTTTGACAAATCTTCCGGTATATTCTGTCCATCGCTATAACTTATGATATTGGCGTAGGGCGGATGGGTACAGATTAAATCGATGCTCTCATCCTTAACAAAATCAAGATTACGGGCATCGCCTCTACGTATAATGACTTTACCATTTGCCCCCTCATGTTCAAAGTTGGTTTTTTCTCTGCAGCGTTCAAGGGCAATATCATTGACATCCACACCAATGATGTTTCTACTAAGTAGTTTTGCTTCAACAAGTGTAGTGCCACCACCAACAAACTGATCCAAAACACAGTCGCCTTCTTGGGAATAACGCAAAATGATATTACGGGGAATATAGGGCGACCAATTTCCCCGCCATTTGGCGTCATGTGTAGCCCAATTACCTCGCTCCGGAAAACTCCAGACAGTATTGGTTTCTAACGCAAAATTTTCAGGTTCCCAACTCGTGATTTTCTTCATTATGGCTCCTTGTCCGTTGAGGGAACTGGTAATCCCAATTTTGCTAAGGGTATATATTGAAAATAATATTGACACCGAACACTGATAACGTAATCTAACATATCCTTATACTTCGGATTTCTAAACCAATCATCTAACAGATAGATATATTCAACCTCAATATTAGCAGGTGCCAAAAGTTTTTGATACTCTTTTCTTTTAAAATCGCATGTCTGTATTTTTTCGTCAACAGACCCGCCTACTTGTTGATGCTTGCATTCAATAATAAACATTGTATTGTTTATCAACACATAAATACTATCATCAGGCAATAATTTTTTGGAAATATGCCTTTCCCACTCAATTCCTAATTCCTTCAAGAAACACTTGTAAAAATCATGCTTCTTGTAAACACTGGCAACCTTTTTCCCTTCGTAGAGTACATCATGACCATTAATAGAATAACCTTTCTGTTGACAAAGAAATGTTGCTAAATCAGTCTTTCCTTCAAAAATTAAACCCGTTATAGTATTTCCGCCACCTTTGCCGCCTTTAATCATTTCTTTCAACCTCCTTAAAAATTAGCGATTAATAATTCGTTAATCATGCCACGAGCCGCCCCATTACGGTTAATGTTACGATGTGCTGTGACTCTCTTAATATCGTAATCTTTGTATAATTCATCAAAGAACTCATCTGTGCTATCCACATTCTTTGGGTCAGAATTGCTGAGTAATACCTTAGCCCTTTTTTCTACTAACTCTCCATAGAACCTTGCCAGTTCTTTCTGTTGTTCATCTCCAAAGGCATCCTGTGTATATGCTGTGAAACCGGCCGTTTTTGTCAGTGGTCTGTAGGGCGGGTCAATATATACAAATGTGTGTTCATCCACATAGTCCGCCACCAGGTGATAATCGCCACATCTTATTTTTACCTTTTTTAGCTTTTCAGAAACCAACATCAGATTATTTTCGTCACAAATCAAAGGATTTTTATATATGCCCATCGGCACATTAAAGAAACCCTTGCGATTGACACGGTACAAACCGTTAAAACAGGTACGGTTCAGGAAAATCATCAACGCCGCTTTTTCAACAATATCGTTAGTGATAAAATTGCCAACCAATTCATTAAAACGGTCTCGCTTCCTGATATAATAGGTTTTGCGTGCTTCCATATCCAGCGGAATATATTCTTCCTGATATTGTTTCAACAGAGCAATAAGGTCTTTCACCTTGGTTTTTACAACAATATATGTATCCATCAGTTCAACATTACTGTCGTTAATAACCACTTCGTTCAAACGGTACTTGCCTAATACATCGAACAGCACAGCACCTCCGCCAACCATCGGCTCAACATATTTGGTAATTTCCTTGTTGAACGGGTAGTATTTCTGAATTTCAGGCAAAAGCTGTCCCTTTCCTCCAGCCCATTTCAGGAATGGTTTTACGGTGCCGATTGTCGGTTGATTATACCTTACCTTTCTGCCGTCAATAGGTTTTAAGAAATTTCTTGGAATAGCCCATGCTCTGTTGAATCGTGATGCGGGAATTCTGCCATCAGCACACAAAATTGCCACTCTTCTTGCAGATATTCCCCATTCAACTGATGCTTCTCTGACTGTCATGAATTCTTCCATAGCGGTTTTATATTGCATATCACACCTCATAGCATTGGTAATATTATATTCGTTGTTGAGAATAATAGCAATATCATTTTATTGATTTTACTTTTTCATTTCGCTTTCACTAAAAATCTTTTACACAAAAACGATTGCAACGTGAAAAACCGTTTTTTGAGTGACGTTGTAATTTAAAAAAGGGACGTCACGCAAAAATGTTGTTTTCACGAAACCGATAAAAAAGTTCCTCCGCTTTCAAGCGAAAGAACTTTTTTACTGCTAACTTTTCTCAACACTTAACACTCTGATGTGCAAAGCGTTGCTTTGCCCGGGTGCGGAACCTTGCCTTCGGCAGGAACCCGTCCCCCTACGATGTCGCTACGCTTCAGGGGTATCGCCTGCGGCGACAGGGTTCAGCCAACAGGGTTCAGCGAAGTCACTACAATGCGGACGTTTTGCCTTCTTGTTATCCCTCTCACAAAAGCTCTTCCATTAAAATTCTCTCACAAAAATTTGATTGAAACGTGAAAAACTGTTTTTTCAGTGACGTTATTTTTATTAAAGTGACGTCACACAAAAATCCCATTTTCACGAAATCGATAAAAAAAGTTCCTCCGCTTTTAAGCGAAGGAACTTTTTTACTGCTAACTTTTCTCAACGCTTAGCACTCTGATGTGCAAAGCTACGCTTTGCCCGGGTGCGGAACCTTGCCGACCGCAAGAACCCGTCCCCCTACGATGTCGCCTTCGGCTCCAATCTTAAGGCATTAGGCGTTAGGCCATAGGCATTAGTGAAGTCACTGCGATGCGTACTTATTTCGTTCTT
>JAZLMD010000148.1:0-4199 GCA_045598465.1 Acidaminococcaceae bacterium
AACCATTCCGTTCAGCCGGGGGCTGTTCTCCTTGCCGTACAGATGTTCCACCATCAGCGCCATAACATCCTCCGGGGTGAGGAACTGCAAAAACTTGCCGTCCCGAGCACAGGTAATATTCCCCGTCTCCTCGCTGACCACTACAACAAGGGCATCGGTTTGCTCGCTCAATCCCATAGCGGCCCTATGCCGGGTACCATACTTCTTAGACAAATACTGTTCCGTCAAGGGCAAATAGCAAGTGGCTGCCACCACCCGTTTCTTCCTAATGTAAACTGCACCGTCATGCAAAGGGGTATTTTTCTCAAAAATGTTAATCAGTAATTGGCTGGAGCAAAGGGCATCCAACATAATGGGTTGACTCAAATACTGCGTCAAATCCGTATTTTTTTCCAAACAAATCAGGGCACCAACCCTGCGGCGGCTCAGGTTTCCCACCGCATCTGCCACCGCATTCAACATCTTCTCTATATCATTCGGGAACAGGATATTCTTTTTTTTCTCCTCAAGACCTAAAGTTCCTATCCTCTCCAAGGCATGACGCAACTCCGGAGCGAAAAGAACCACCATAGCAAATCCAACCAAATATAGGGATCGTTCTATCACATAGGTGATGATTTGCAAACGGAGAAAAAATGCCACTACAAAAACAACCGCCAAAACTATAATGCCCTTAGCCATATTCGCAGCCCTGGTCCTGGCTATCAATCTGTAGAACATCACCGCCACAACCGCCAGTACGGCTATTTCCACATAGTTGGTAAAATTAAGTGCATCAAAATTATCCATAATTGACTGTACCACAATCAATCCTCCCAAAATCTATCTGTCAAATCCTTATATATTGTCATGCCAACAGCTGAGAACCTGCCTCTGCCCGGCAATTAACTCTTTGCACATATCGCACTGAGCCCTGTTCAAATCATAGTTAGGAGCGCCGAAACTAATTCTCGCATTCACACAGGTCTCCGGCCTGATGGCTTCATAAATATCTTCTTCCATCACGCCGCCCTGCTGCCGGAACTCCTCCAAAGTTAAATCACTCAAAAATTTGCCCTGTTCAATGGCATAGGCCACCGTCCTGCCCACAATTTCATGGGCCTGACGGAAGGGAACACCCTTCTTCACAAGGTATTCCGCCAAATCCGTAGCATTGGAAAAATCATGGTAAACAGCATCCCGCATTTTGTCTTTTTTCAATGTCATAGTGGCCAACATATCCCGAAGCACCACCAGTGTCAGCCGCAGGGTATCCACCACATCAAAGAAACCTTCTTTATCCTCCTGCAAATCCTTGTTATAAGCAAGGGGCAAACCTTTCAGTGTCACCAACATTTGCATCAAAGTGCCGTACACCCGTCCCGTCTTCCCCCGCACCAACTCCGGAATATCCGGGTTTTTCTTTTGCGGCATCATGCTGGAACCGGTGGCATAGGCATCATCCAATTCGATAAAATTGAATTCCGTACTGCTCCACAAACAAAGTTCTTCCGACAGACGGCTGACATGCATCATAAAAATGCTGGCGAAGGAAAGGAACTCAATAATGTAGTCACGGTCAGAGATGGCATCCATGCTATTGCAATAAATATCGCCAAAATTCAACTGTTCCGCCACAAATTGCCTGTCTATGGGCAAAGTGCTGCCGGCGATGGCTCCCGCTCCCAGAGGCATCATATCCGCCCCTTTCCACACACCATTGAGCCGGTCAAAATCCCGCCTGAACATATTGAGATAAGCCAACATATTATGGGCAAAAGTAATGGGTTGGGCCCTCTGCAAATGGGTATAGCCGGGCATAATCGTATCACAATTTTCCCGGGCAAGATCCAAAACCGTTTCTTCCAAAAGAATGAGCAATTCCCCCGTTTCGGCCACAACCCGTTTCATATACATGTGCATATCCAATGCCACCTGGTCGTTGCGGCTGCGGGCGGAATGCAACCTTCCCCCTGCCGCACCAATCATTTCCGTAAGCCGGGCCTCGATATTCATATGAATATCTTCCAGTTCCCGGGAGAACTCAAACTTGCCCTCCTCAATCAGCTGTAAAATCTTCTGAAGGCCGGCCACAATCTGCTCCCGGTCCTCCCGGCTGATAATCCCCTGACGGGCCAACATGGTGGCATGGGCAATGGAACCCCGGATATCCTCCCGGTACAACCTCTTGTCATAAGCGATGGACGCATTATATGCGTCCACCCACTCACTCGTTTCCTTGGAAAATCTTCCGCCCCACAATTTTGACATCTTACTTCAAAACTCCCTCTTTCATCAGAGCCCTGACTTTCAGGGGCAGACCCAACAGATTGATAAATCCGGTGGCATCCGCCTGGTTATATACATCATCCTCGCCAAAAGTAACAAACTCTTTGCTGTACAGGCTGTACGGAGATTTTGCCCCGGCACTGATTATATTGCCCTTGTACAGTTTCAGACGAACCGTACCCGTAACGGTCTTTTGGGTCTCATTGACAAAGGCCTGCATTGCTTCCATCAACGGACTGAACCACATGCCGTCATAAACCAGTTCGCTCATACGGATGGAAACCATCTGCTTGAAACTGCTGGTGGCACGGTCCAGGCAAAGATTCTCCAATTCATTATGGGCATAGAAAATGATGGCACCGCCGGGGTTTTCATAAACGCCGCGGCTCTTCATACCCACCAAACGATCCTCAACCATATCCGTAATACCCACACCATTGCGGATACCAATCTCATTCAGTTTTTCCAACAATGCCACCGCACCCAGTTTTTCACCGTTCACCGCAACAGGCACGCCCTCAACAAATTCCAGTTCCACATATTCTTTCTTGTCCGGTGCTTTTTCAGGATAATTGGTCACTTCAAAAAGTGCGTCCTGGGGAGCATTCCAAGGATCTTCCAAATCACTGCCCTCGTGACTCAAATGCCAGATGTTCTTATCCATGGAATAGTCGTGGTCATGGCTTACGGGAATAGGGATATTATGGGCCGCCGCATAATCAATTTCCTGGTCACGGCTCCGCAAATCCCACTCACGCCAGGGGGCAATAATCGCCAGACGGGGTGCCAGGGCCTTCAGTGTCAGTTCAAAACGGACCTGGTCATTGCCCTTGCCGGTTGCACCGTGGCAGGCCGCATCCGCACCTTCCAATTTGGCAATCTCCGCCAATTTCTTGGCAATCAAAGGACGGGCGAAGGAAGTGCCCAACAGGTACTTTTTCTCATACACTGCAGAGGCCTTCACAACAGGCCATACATATTCCTCAATGAATTCCTTACGTACATCCAGCACATAGCATTTGGAAGCGCCGCTCTTAATCGCCTTGTTGCGAATAAACTCAAAGTCATCCCCCTGACCCACGTCAATGCACACCGCAATAACTTCACAATTATTGTAATTTTCCTTCAACCAGGGAATAATTACACTGGTATCCAAACCGCCGGAATATGCCAATACAACCTTTTTGATTTCAGATTTTTTCATTTTTTTCCTCCTGTATAAACAGTCACCCAAGAATAATATTTTGCATATTGTTGCAATTCAATATATTATAACAAAAAAGTAGATTACTTCAAGCAGAATTTCACTTTTATTGCAAAAAACAGCCCGTCCACTTCAGTGAACGGGCTAAAAAATGGAGCGGAAAACGAGGCTCGAACTCGCGACCCCAACCTTGGCAAGGTTGTGCTCTACCACTGAGCTATTTCCGCATTAACAAGTACATTATAGTACATTATCTTCCGCCTGTCAATAGTTTCGTTTTAAATTTTGACTTCAGACCCCCAAAAATGCTATCCACACAGCCCTTGAACTCTTTTGCCAGCCGCTTCGCATCATCCTTAATCTTGGGTTCCAACTCCCAATTCATCTCATGGGTGGCCAAATCATACCAAGCATTGCGGCAATAGAAGGGTATGAACCCCCGCCGCAAATAAATACACTCGCTGCTAATACGCCCATCCTGCCAACAAAAGTCACCCCTGACCTCATAAACCACATCATCCCAGGTGTTGCGGAGTTTTTTCAGAACGAATTTCCTCATATCTTTGCAAGCAAGGGAAATTTCCAAATCTTCAACCAAATGGTTTTGCCAAACAAAAGTCACCTCATCCATCTTGGCCTCAAACCCTTCCGCCCTGACAACACCATCCCTAACGGCAAAATAGGCCTTCACATCCATCAGTTTCCCGTCCTGGAGTTCCACATCTTT
>JAZLMD010000149.1:0-13282 GCA_045598465.1 Acidaminococcaceae bacterium
GCAAAGTGTCTGCCGGAGCATTTTTTACAGGCATAAATTTTCTCATAATTTTTCTCCTTAGTGATTGTATTATACCACAATATGCTATAATACGACCATGAAACATGCTGATTTTATGCAGGCGGCCCTTGAAGAAGCCATGCTTGCCGCCCAAGATGGAGAAATTCCCGTGGGAGCGGTACTGGTCATTGATGATAAAATAATCACCCGGGCCCACAATATGCGGGAAACAACCCATGATGCCACGGCCCATGCGGAGGTTTTGGTTATCCGTGAGGCCTGTCAAAAAATAAAAAATTGGCGGCTTGCTGATGCCGCCATTTACGTAACTTTGGAACCCTGCCCCATGTGTGCCGGAGCCATCGTAAACGCCCATATCAAGCAACTGGTTTTTGGTGCCTACAACACTATGGCCGGCGGTTCAGGGAGTTTGTTCAATATTACCCACAACCCCAACCTGAATCATCAGGTGGAGGTCATCGGAGGCATTTTGGAGAAAGAATGCTCTGCCCTATTGAAGAGGTTCCGTTTCACCAGTGATATTTCTCCCCGCGACTGATTTTGAAAGCCCGATAGATTTGCTCCAAAAGCATCATTCTAATCATTTGATGTGTGAACGTAAGAGGTGAAAAACTCCAGCAAAAGTCAGCCCTGCACCGCAGTTCATCCGTATAGCCAAAGGCACCACCAATGACAAAGCACCAGTGACTCCTGCCCTTCACCGCCAAATCATCATATAACTTCGCCAAAGCCGGCGAAGTTATTTCTTTGCCTTTCAAGTCCAGCAAAATCACGAAAGCCCCTTCAGGTATGGCGGCCAAAATCCTTTGGGTTTCTTTCTGCAGTACCTGCATTTTTTGTGCTTCGGACGGATCCTGGGGCATCCGTTCCTCCGACAGCTCCACCACCTCAACTTTAGCAAAGGGCGTGAGCCGTTTCAAATACTCGGCCACGCCCTCCTGCAAATACTTTTCTTTCAATTTACCGATCCCCAAAACGGTTATTTTCATTTGGATTTTTTCTTTGTTCCCTCTTTCGGAGCCATGCCCAATGTAACTTTGTATTGATGCTCTTCGCCCCGATATACAACGGTCAGGGTTACCACATCTCCAATCTTGTGGGCAAAAAGTTTGGCTCTCAGCTCAGATGCGCGGGAAACCTTTTCCCCATCAATCTTGGTAATGACATCCATGGGTTTGATGCCGGATTTGGCAATAGGAGATCCGGGCATAATCTTATAAACCAAAATACCACCCTGCAAATCCAGTTCCCATTTATTCTGCTCCACCATATCCTTATCCATCAGCACCACACCTAAGAAGGGTCTCTTCACCATGCCGTCTTTTTCCAAATCCTTAATGGTAGTTTTGACGATGTTGGAGGGAATGGAGAAACCCAAACCCTCAACACCACCCGCTGCAACTTTACGGCTGTTGATGCCAATCACTTCACCATCCGCATTAACCAAGGCCCCGCCACTGTTGCCCGGATTAATGGCTGCATCGGTCTGAATCAGGGGCACATCACTGTCCCCAATCTTCACGGTCCTGTTCAAGGCGGAAACCACTCCGGCAGTGACTGTTCCCCGATATTCCAATCCCAAAGGATTGCCAATGGCAATGGCAGTTTCACCCACCATAATTTGGTCACTATCCGCAAAAGTCACTGCGGGCAAATCCTTAGCATCGACTTTGATAACCGCCAAATCCGTCACGCTGTCACTGCCCAACAACCTGGCCGTCAGTTCCCTGCCGTCCGCCAGCTGTACCAAAATCTCCTTGGCTCCGTCAATTACATGATGATTGGTAACAATATATCCGTCCGACCTGTAAATTACACCACTGCCGGTGCCGCTAACATCCACCAGACGGTTGAAAAAATCCCTGGCCATACGCTTGTTGGTAATGCCCACCACGCAAGGACCCACCTTCTTGGCCGCCGCCACCACAGGCGTCATTCTGGCAGAAGACGCAGGTACAACAATTTTTTTATCGGCTGCCGTCTCCGGTGCATTGGCACTTTTGGCGCCAGCACATCCCGTCAACATCAAACTGGAAGCAAAACCTGCCGCCAACATCATTTTCAACGTCCTATTCATAACTTTGTTCATCTTGTATCATCCTTTCCAAAAAAAACTACGTCCCAATTATTTTATTTTTTTGCTTTCCTGACCTGCACAGCTTTAACGGTCTTCTCCTCCAGCGGGGACTTATAAGGCACACCAATGGCGTTATCCAAAGCAATTTTATTGGTATTGAAGTCATAGCAGGCCTGAATGTAATTGGTCTTAGCCTTATTCAAAGCCACCTGGGCATCCAACACATCCGTGTTGGTCCCCACACCGTTCTGGTAACGCAATTGGGCAATATCAAAATCCTCCTGGGCCTTGGACACCGCCACATTCGTAGTGTGGATACGCCGCTGGGATTCCTGCATATTGTAGTAAGTATTGCGTACATCCAAGGCCACAGCATTTTCGTTATCCCGCAACTGCTCCTTGGCCACCCTGGCCTTCATCTCCGCCGCATGAACCCTGAAAGCGGTTACCCCGCTGTCAAAAGCAGTCCAGGTAGCATTAATTCCCGCATCCCAGGTATTACTCTTTTGAGGTTCATGGCTGCTGCCACTTTGAGAAATATACTTCCATTGTCTGGAGGCGGTAACACTTATCCTTGGCATATAACCACTACGGGCGGAGCGTACGCCACCCTTGGCAGCCCTCACACCCTGACGGGACTGCTCCAAATCCGGACGGTTCAACTCCGCATATTCCAAACAGGACGCCAAGTCCCTGTCATATTCGTCATTAGCTAAGGAATCGGTCAAATCCAACTCCGTCTCCAATGGCAGCCCAATGGTTTTATTCAAGGTATGCACCGCTATTTTGCGGGCATTCTCCGCCTTAATCAAACTCTGTTGGGCATCCGCCAATTCAACCTCCGAGCGGAGCACATCCACCTTGGCCACAACACCCACATCATAAGATGCCTGAACATTCTTCAAGTGGGATGCCAGGGTATCCACGGAATCCTTGGCAACCTGCTCCAAATCCTGTGCCAACAGACAATTGTAATATTCGCTTACCACTTTGTAGTGCATATCATTATAGGCCTTTTGCTTGCCGGACAGGGCACTTTGATAATTGGCTTTTTGGGTAATCAGATTACCCCTGTATTCGCCACCGGTATAAATGGGAATACTGGCGGTAATGCCCTCAGTACGGGATCTTCCATAGGTCTGACTGTAAGCATCAACTCCACTGAAAGAATACCTGTCAGCTGTAGTTCCGTTCTTGTCCCAATTCAAACTGCCGGTAATGGTAATACCCCTGGCCATACGGGCCGCATTCATGCTTGCCCGAGCAGCGCTTAACTCATAGCCGGCCTGTTTTACTGCAGGGTTAGTGGCAAAAGCCTTGTAGATAGCATCATCAATAGTGAGTTTCACCGGATCCGCACCCCACACCGTCTGCCCCACAAGCAAACCTAAAATCAACGAACTTGCAAACAATTTTTTCTGCATTTTCTTCACCTCAACTCCTTAGAACTTCGCTCTGACGCCGGCATAGGTTTCCCGTTTTGTCCCATGTCGCACATCCATCGATTCACCGTAAACACTGAGATTCTTATTTATCGCAACTTCACCACCCACCCGCAACTTGGCATTGTTAAAGTCGTAAAGTTGGCTGTAAACCTTGAAAACCTTGGAAAGATTGTAACTGAACCCTACCCCGAAATCACCCTGCATAGCACCGGCACTGACTCCGGCCGGTCCGAAATAGGTGCCGACTACAAAATCCAATTTATTTTTGTCCCCAATATCATAAACTCCGGCGTACACATAATCCTTGTCATTAGGACTGACGGAAGCCCCCAAACTGCTGCGCCAATGACCGCCCTTCATGTTGTGCCCCACATCCCCGTTGACCTTCACCTTAATCTTACGCAAATTACCGGAAATTGCCTTGGCATTGGCGGATGTATCCCGCACATTGTAGATGGTCTGCCTCAATGCATTAGCCGACTCCGGCTCCTGGGCCACACCGTCAATAACACCGGTAATATTCTTCAAATTAGCAGTAATATTCTTCAGATTTTCCGTTACCTTGGTCAAATTAACCGCACCATCTTTCAGTGATTTCTGTATTACGTCATTGGTAAGCATCTTATCCAGGTTATCAACGATGCCGCCAATTTTTGCCATAAGTTCCGCACTCTGATGGAAGAATTCATCCATCCCCGGGCCGGCCGCGCCTTCCACCTCAGAACCTTGAGGAATATACCCCGGTTCAACTTTTTCAGGAGGGCTGATAGCAACAAATTTCTCCCCCATCACCCCGTCAGAACCGACAGTAAATTTTGCTCCCTTGGGCAATGCAATATCCTCTTTCACCCTGATTACAACTCTGGCTTTATTGCCCACTATGCCCACATCTCTAACACTGCCCACCGGAACCCCTGCATATCGCACTTGGGAACCGTTCATAATTCCCAGAGCATCATCGTAAACTACAGTAAGATTGTATCCGTCAGAACCGAAATCAAAAACACCCATGAAACTTATCATCCCTGCAAGGATTGCTGCCCCCGCTAATGTAAATGCACCTACTTTAGCTTCGTTGTTCATTTCTATCATACTCCTTCCAGTTCCATCCCTTTGATAAATGCCTGAACAATGGGATTCTCACTGTTTCTGACATTTGCCACCGTATCCACCACCACAAAGTCCCCTTCATAAATCATGGCCACCCTGTCCGCAGCCAGAAAAACACTTTCCATATCATGAGTAATCAAAATTGATGTCACCCCGAACTGTTTCTGTGTCTTGCGAATCAGCTTGCTGATTACCGTGGTCATAATGGGATCCAAACCACTGGTGGGCTCATCATACAGGACAATATCCGGATTCATGGCCAGAGCCCTGGCCAGCCCCACCCGTTTTTTCATTCCGCCGGACAATTCCGAAGTTTTCATCCGTTCTGTTCCAGGCAACCCCACCATATCCAGCAATTCTGCCACCCGGGCTCCTATTTCCTTTTCAGTCAGTTTAAAATACCGCCGTAAACCGAAAGCCACGTTTTCACCCACATCCAAAAAGTCAAACAGGGCACTGTACTGGAACACCACTCCCATATGCTTGCGAAGCTCATCCCATTCCCGCTCACCGTATCCGGAAGTATCCTTCCCGTCAATAATAACACTGCCACTATTAGGAATCAAAAGTCCGGTCAATACTTTCATCATGGTGGATTTGCCGGAACCGCTGGGGCCAATGATGGCCAAGGTTTCACCTCTATGCACATCAAGATTGACCCCGTTCAAAATACGCCTCTCCCCGAACTGCACTGTTAAGTTGCGGACAGAAATTGCTTCAGACATAGATCAAAATCGACAGAAAATAATTGAAAATAAAAATCAGAATAATGGAGAGAACAACACTGCGGATAGTCGCCTGACCGACCCCCTCCGCACCATTACCGGCGTTCAACCCCTTGTAACAACCTACAGTGGCAACCAAAGCCCCAAAAACACAGGACTTCATCATGCCGCCCACAATATCATACATCTCCGCATAAGTCCTGGTGGAATTTATAAAACTTGCAGAAGTAATACCCGCATAGAGATTGGCAACGGCCCAACCGCCCATATCTCCGATCAAATTACCGAAAATCACCAGCACCGGCATCATTAACACTATGGCAATCAGACGGGGGCCCACCAGGTAACTGACCGGATTGGCCGCCATAACCTTCAAAGCGTCAATCTGCTCCGTCACCTTCATAGTTCCCAGCTCTGCAGCAATATTGGAGCCGATACGCCCGGCCACAACAATACCTGTGAGAATCGGTACCAGTTCCCGTCCCATGGCCACCGTAACAATACCACCTACAGTACTCCCTGCTCCCAGCTCTACAAACTTCTGGGCAATCTGAACAGAAAAAACCATGCCCGTACACAAGATAGTCATCATAACGATAGGTAGGGAATCAACACCTAAAAGTACCATCTGACGGAAAACCTCCCTGATGCTGACATCCTTGAGCCGCCGCAAAGCGTCCAAAAAAAGCAACATCAGTCCGCCCGCCTCTTTCGCCATACCTATTAAACTTGAACCGATACACTCAAGAAAATTCATATTGTAATTCTATATCCCAAATATGTCAAAAATGTGTCAATCTATTTGACCTTGAAAGACAATTCCACCTCACCCATGACCACAAAATCATAGGCCTTCTTTACCTTGGCAGGCGTTCCCTGCAACAACCCCTGCAAACCGGCCTCATTTTTCTTGACCATTGTACTCAAATTTACGCCACCGATATCCACAACCAACTCATTGTTCCTGTCCCTGGTCTTCAAGTAATCCACATAGTCCTTCAACACCTTCTTCGACTCCTTGGTGGCGAGTGGCATTTGTTCGTCCTGATGCTTCTTCAGCAACCGCTCCAGCCAAAGCAAACTGGACCCGCCACGTACACAAATGGTTATTTTTTTATCTTTGAAATCCTTGGGAATCTTGAATTCCAATTCACGGTTGAATTCCTCACCCCTGTAGGGTTTCATCTTCACAATAACCGGCACCACATCTCCCGGATGATAGTCCTTACGGGGCACGGAAACGCTCTTGACCTCAGCCACCCGCAAATCCTCACTAAGTTTTACATCCACCCTGATCTGACGGATATCCAGGTTGTCAAATTTGTTCCAAGCCAGATTGTCCAAAATATCCAACATCTCACCATCTAAATTTTTCAGCAGCCGGCTTATGGCAAAATACATATTGTCCCTGCGGACCTCGTATTTTACACCCTTATTATCAACTGCATCCAAACTGAAATTCAACTTGGCCGTACCGCCGCCCACCCTGTCCGCCGACATGGTCAGACAATTATATACCACAGAATCCACCAATTCCGGCAGAAGCAAAGGGTCCTCCACCAGGTTGACGCTCATGGTCTTGTAATTTCCCCTGTCAAAATCACCCACAGTAACCACCAAAGGGATACTGCGGGGACCCGTTCCAATTTTACCTGCCACTCCTGCAGCCCTGTCCTGGGAAACAGTCCCGGCCACCTGACCGATCTGACCGACTTTGTAACTGCTCATCATATTGGACACGGTGCCCAATATCCAAACCTTGTTCAGAAAAAAACTGCTGGTTCCCCGTTTCAAAAAAGGATGACCGAAGGCCAAAAGATTGCCTTCCCCATCCGTCCAGGTAACAGTCCCCAGAGCGCCCAAAGTCATATCCCCATGCATTAGGGAGACACCCACACTGCCGCCGGGAACAAAATCCCCTGCGGCCACATCCCCGGCACCGCCGGGAACAGCATCCAAATCATACTTGCCGAGCCGTTCCTTCAGATGAAGCAAACCCTCCTCAGTAAAACCGCCAGCACTGAGCGCCGTCCCCTTGGGCATCCAGTCGCTGGGATAATGCACCTCATCCACCAGCGTCAGCATCTGATGAATAGGAGTGAGAAAACAATAATGGGGATCATCAAAAGCCCGACCGAAAGCCACCGCCCCCACCAAACGCCCGTCCACGTAAACAGGACTGCCGCTCATACCCTGAGCCACACCCCCGGTCTTATTGATGAGATCTCCGCTCAACTTCACAAAAATTGTTTCACCGGTCGTCTCAGAACCCTGGACTCCCAAAATTTCCACATCAAAATTCTCCACCCGGTCCCGTTTAATCACTGTCTTGCCGATGCCCACCATACCGGGACGCAAATCCCTCAAAGGCATCAGTGACACATTGGACTCCGATGCATAAGAAATAGTACATGCAAATATTAAACTGACCGCTGCCACCAATCGTCCTAATTTCATAACATATATACCGAACAGATTATTTCCTTCTCATATTTGATGCAAGAGTTGCATAACAGAACACCTCGCCATTATGCAACATATCCAAAGATTTAAGCGCCGCTCCCATACCGATTGCCACGCAACTCAAAGGGTCCGTTGCAATATGTATGTCAATTTTTGTTTCTTCATGAAAAACGGTCGCCAAACCGTCCAAGAGGGCGCCGCCACCCGTCAAATAAATGCCGTTATCCACAATATCAGCAGACAGTTCCGGCGGGCATTTTTCCAAAACCTGACGGACCGCATTCACAATCGCCTGAACCGAATCAGTTAGTGCTTCTCTACAATTCTCACTAGTCACCATAACAGCACTCGGCAAACCTGACACATTGTCATGACCACGTACCTCTATGCTGTCGCTACGTCCGGAGGCAGACACTGTAGCAACCTTAATCTTAACTTCTTCCGCCGTCCGCTCGCCAATTGTGACACCCTCCTTACGTTTCACGTAAGAAGCAATAGCATCATCAAAATTGTTGCCGCCTATGCGAACAGAATTGTCAGCCACAATACCGCCCAGGGACAAAATTGCTATATCCGTGCTGCCGCCACCAATATCCACAACCATATTTCCCCGCGGCAGACCGATATCCACTCCCGCTCCCATAGCCGCAGCCATTGGTTCCTCAATCAGATAGGTCTTGGATGCGCCACCGTGCATAGCCGCCTCCAGCACCGCCCTTTTTTCCACACTGCTGATACCTACGGGCACACAAACCATAACCCTGGGCTTAAAAAACAGACTGCGTCCACAGACCTTGTCAATAATCATGGACAACATCTTCTGCGTAAGAGTATATTTGGCAATGACACCTTCCTTCAACGGATGTACAGTCATGATATTATCCGGGGAACGTCCCAACAACTCCCTTGCCTCGTGACCGATAGCCAGAACCTTCTGACTTTTCTTATCCAATGCCACCACACTGGGCTCATTAAAAACAATCCCTTTACCTTTTTCAAAAACTAAAATATTGGCTGTTCCCAAATCAATTCCGATATCCTTAGTCCTAAACATTTTCTCACTCCTCCACTCTTTTTATATCAGCACCAAGACCTTGCAATTTACCCACAATATTCTCATATCCCCGGTCTATATGGTGCAAATCACCAACGGTGGTCACTCCCTCCGCCACAAGTCCCGCCAAAATCATGGCGGCGCCAGCCCTCAAATCGGTACATCTTACCTTACACCCGGTCAGGTGAACCGGCCCTTCGATTGATGCGCTGCGGCCGTCCGTAGTAATCCTTGCCCCCATCCGCATCAGTTCATTGACATGCATGAACCGGTTTTCAAAAACCGTCTCCGTTATCCTGCTATGCCCGTCAGACACCACCAGCATGGCCATCATCTGGGCCTGCATATCCGTGGGAAATCCCGGGAAAGGCATGGTCTTAACATCCACCGCTTTCAGCCGGCCACTGCTGACTACATGAATCCGGTCCACATCCTCTTCAACTATTGCTCCTGCCTCCCGCAACTTGGCAGTCAAAGGTTTCTGATGCTCCGGCAAAACATTCTCAATAAGCACATCCCCGCCGGTCATAGCCGCAGCAATCATATATGTACCTGCCTCAATCCTGTCCGGGATAATTGTGTAATCGGTTCCGTACAACTGCTCCACCCCATCAATTTTGATGGTGGCCGTACCCGCACCCCGGACCCTGGCCCCCATCTTATTGAGATAATTGGCCAAATCCACAATCTCCGGCTCCTGGGCCACATTCTCCAGCACCGTATGTCCCTTGGCCAAAACCGCCAACATCATAACATGTTCAGTTGCCCCCACGCTGGGAAAATCAAAATAAACATTGGCCCCTTTCACCCCGTCAGGAGCGCTGGCCTCAATATAACCGTATCCCTGCTCAATCTTCACTCCCATGGCCTCAAAGGCCTTCAAATGGATATCGATGGGACGGGCCCCGATGGCACATCCTCCGGGCATGGAAATTCTTGCCCTTCCCATACGGGCAATCAAGGGTCCCAAAACCAAAAACGATGCCCGCATGGTTGAAACCAAATCGTATGGCGGTTCACAACTGGTTATCTCACTGCTGTCGATACTCAAGTTATGTTCAACAGAATCATCAACCTTCACCCCAAGATGACGCAACACATTGCAAATGGTCGTCACATCATCCAATTTGGGCACTTCATCAAAATGACTGGTAGTTTTGGCCAGCAATGCGGCAATAATAATGGGCAATACCGCATTCTTGGCCCCGCCTACGGTAACCTTACCGACAAGCGGCTTTCCCCCGCAAACAAGTAACTTATCCAAGGCAGGCCCCTTAGTGCTGCAAACGCATGCGATCAGCTAAAATATTGTAATTCGTCTCCACATTCATCAGTTCCCGACGGATCATCTTCTTTACATCCTCATCTTCAACCTCTTTGAGCCGCTGCCGCAAAGCCGCCATCTCCTCTTTCAACGCCGCCATCTTACCGCCGGCCATTTCACTAAAAACATCTGCCATCACTGAATCACTCCTTTTTCTATTTTCCAGGGGAAAGGATGCTTCTTCAAATCTGACCGGGTCATATACACATGCACAATTCTGTCCCCCCGGTCCCGTTTGACCTTCATTGCCACAACCAAAATTTCCCCCTCACACCACTGCCTCAGAATCTTTACATCATTGATATCAAAAGTTCTCCTGCGGATAACATAGGGCTCAGGACGCTCGGAAAACCACAGTACATGATCCTCCCTACGCAAATCCGGCCAATCAATACCCGGGAACAGGGCATAAGCAAATTCATCAAAAAACCACTCCGTAGAATGATAATAACCGTCCTCATCCAAAGGGGCAGTGGTGCCCATAACCATGGACCAACCGGTGGCAATGCTCCGCCAATACAAAGAACGGATATGACGCACATCCTCACCCTTCATAGCCGTCCAGTAAGCATAAACCCTGGCCAGATGGCTCATGGGCTCCATCTCGTCCAAGCGGTATCTTACACCTTCCTCACACTCAAAACCCAGCTCCTTGGCGGCCGCAAACATCTTATGCTTGAGAGGAATGTAAACAACCTTATTCCCCTTGCTCAATTTAATCCGATATTTTTGCCCGTTGCCATTGGCCGGTGCGGTAAACTCGTATGCCACGTGTGGGGACGGCCTGAATGCCATAAAAGTTCTGAGCGGCTGATACCATTCCACCCCCGGCCAATAATGCAATTCTTCCAGACATCCCTCCACACCCGGCGCATCCACCGTCAGGCGAAAAGTATATCCTCCCACACCGGAACTGAGTTTCTCCACTCCGGGAAAATTATCCCAGGCCAAACTTTTCCTGTCATACAAAACTGCCGCAAAATCATTACCTTGGCGGACAGGTCTCGGCCTATCCGGATCCGCTATATCCTTGGCCAACTCTATGCCAAGGGTTTCCTGAGCGGTAACAATCCTGGCCGAATTGCCTCTGTCCTTGACCTTCTTCTCTTTTGCAAAAGTCGGAACAGCAACTGATGTAACCAGTGCTGCCACCACAATGGACTGCCAAATTCTCATATATACTCCTATCAGTTTATTTTAGCAACATCTTTTCCGAAACAACGTGAACAAATAAATACCATAATCAAACAACAATAATCCAAGTGGTGCGGGTGACAGGATTTGAACCTGCACGCCTAAAGGTGTCAGATCCTAAGTCTGATGCGTCTGCCAATTCCGCCACACCCGCACATACACAAACCGACATACATACGAATGATATTATAACATAGTAAAAAACTTTGACAAGAGAAAATTTTGCTTTAATCACTACCTTTTCAAACCGAATTCGTTCTGAACATCGGACTCCAAATTTCAAACTGAAAATCCTAATGCCTCCTGACGTAAAATTGTTTACGTTTGTAAAACACAGTCAAATGTCTTAAGACAATCGCAATTGTCTTAAGACATTTGCATGATTTTTAAGACATTTTGCTTTTTATCCTACGAAAAAAGAAAATTTCATGCATGGTAATTCATCACTAAGCTTTGAACCAAACCCTTGAAAATCTTGTTTGTTTTTGACATAAGATTGCTCGCACTGCAAAATGTATGCAGATTTTCTTAAGAAAAATGACTTTTTCTTAAGAAAATCTGCGTGTTTTAAGAAATTCTTTTTTTCGGAAGACCTTTTTCATGAATAATATTGATATGCTTTCAACAGAAAAACTCCACGCTTTACGCTCCTACGTCTTAGTCAGCCATCATCCATCAGTGGTAAGGGTTCAGTAAACTTCACATTAAGTTGGTTTACTTTTCTGAAAAAATTTGTTTCAGCCACTATTTTACTATTGTGTTTTATGCTATACTACCAATATAAAAGATGTATCTGCGGAAAGGTAAGGATAGTAATGATGAGCAAAAAAAATTTGATGATTGGTGCAGCAATCTGCATTATTTTAGTAGGATGCTACTATTTCTTTACTCAGGGAAAGGTGGACAAAACCAAACTGACATTGTACGGCAATATTGAAATCCGGCAAGTCAATTTGAGTTTTCAGGTTCCCGGGAATATAGAAAAAATGCTCAAGGAGGAAGGCGACAAAGTCAATGCTGGAGAAACCATTGCCATTCTTGACGCCAAGGACTACCGGGCCAATCATGATAAAGCTGTCGCCGCAGTGGCCCAAACCAAGGCCCTGCAAGCGGATGCCAACCTGAAATTTGAACGGAATCAAACCCTTTTCGAAAAAAAGGCAGTTTCCCAACAGACCTATGACAGTGCCAAATATGCTTATGACCAGGCGGTCGCCAACTACCAATCCGCTTTGGCACAGGAGGTTTACACCAAAAATCAATTGGACTACACGGAATTGGTCGCTCCTGAGGAAGGTATTGTGACCGTCAGGGTTGCCGAACCCGGCGCAACCGTGGCTGCAACCCAAACCGTCTATACCCTGTCCAAAAACAAACCTGTTTGGATTCGTGCCTTCGTCAACGAAACCGAATTGGGTAACATCAAACATGGTATGCAGGCAACCATTCTGACGGATACTAATGATCCCAACACCGGAAAGAAACGCAGCTACGTCGGCCGCATCGGTTACATCAGCCCCACTGCGGAATTCACTCCCAAGGCAGTGCAATCCACGGACCTTAGGACCAGTTTGGTTTACCGTATCCGCGTTTACGTGGATGACATTGATGATTTCCTGCGTCAGGGTATGCCCACAACCATTGTTATTGATTTGACATCCAATGGAAAAAATAGTAATTGAACACCTAACAAAAAATTTTGGTAATAACACCGCCATAGATGATTTGAACCTCACCATCGAGCCGGGAAAAATCACCGGCCTCATCGGTTCCGACGGTTCAGGCAAAACCACACTGTTGCGGCTCATCATAGGACTGATACGGGCTGATGCGGGGCATATCAGTGTATTGGGCATTGACCCGGACAAA
>JAZLMD010000150.1:0-2232 GCA_045598465.1 Acidaminococcaceae bacterium
CTTTTTCCAATCGCTGCGCTTGCCCACAAATCTACCCATGCGTTTAGTTTTACCAAGCACACGCATGGTAGTAACATCAGCAACCTTCACATTGAAAATCGCTTCCACTGCCTGTCGAATTTCCACCTTATTGGCCGTCATAGGAACCTCAAAAGTATACTTGTTTTCATTCATCATGGCCTGCGTCTTCTCCGTAATCACGGGACGCCTGATAATATCACGAGGATTAACTGCCATTATCCGAGCACCTCCTCAATTGCGGGAATAACTGCCTTATCCAAAATAATCTTATTGGCATTCAGGATATCCATGCAGTTCAATCCCATATTAGTAATAACCTTTACCTTAGGCAAATTGGCTGCGGATTTCTCCACATTGGTATTCCCCTCCACGGTGATGAAGAGGACTTTCTTGTCAAATGCATCAAAGGCCTTAACTACAGCCACGGCCTGTTTGGTCTTGATAACGTCAAACTTAACATTCTCAACAACCACCAGCTCATTGGCGGCAACCTTGCTGCTCAAGGAGCAGGCAATGGCAGCCCGGCGCATTTTGCGGGGCATTGCCTTGGCATAACTGCGGGGTTTGGGACCGAAGGTAACACCACCACCTACCCAAATACTGCTACGGATACTGCCCGAGCGGGCATGGCCGGTACCTTTCTGCCTCCAGGGTTTTCTGCCGCCGCCACGTACTTCGCCACGTTTCTTAGTGGAAGAAGTGCCTTGACGCATTGCAGCCATTTGCATAACAACTGCCTGATGTACCAGACCGGGATTGAACTCACGGCCGAATACTTCAGCATTTAACTCAATTTCACCGACTTCTTTGCCGGTCAAATCATATACTTTAGCCATTATAAGCGGGCCTCCTTCCTTAATTATTTCTTAGCTTTCTTCGCCTGCTGGATTTGAGGCGGTTTAATCGGTTTGATTGTCTCCCTAATAGTTACGCAACTGCCCTTAGCACCGGGAATTCCGCCACGCACCAACAGCAAGTTTCTCTCCTTGTCAACCCGAACAATCTTAAGATGCTGAACAGTCGCATGATCAACACCCATATGACCGGGAAGACGTTTGCCGGGCATTACCCTGCCGCCGGGGCCGGAATAACGGGGACCCATGGAACCGGGTTCACGATGGCTCTTGGAACCGTGTTTCATCGGACCCCGTCCGAAATGATAACGCTTGGTTGTGCCGGCGAAACCCTTACCCCGGGTAATGCCCAAAGCATCCACCACGTCGCCCTCTGCGAAAACATCACAGGTAATCTGGTCACCGACCTTGTATTCTACGGCTTTATCGCTACGGAGTTCCCTCAGCCAGCGAACTGCTTTTACGCCGGCCTTCTTGAACACGCCCGCCATAGGTTTGGTAACATTCTTCTCACGGATATCACCAAAACCGATAACAGCAGCATCATAGCCGTCATTTTCTACACTTTTGACTTGCAGCACCACGCAAGGACCTGCTTCAACAACTGTAACAGGAATCATAGTGCCGTCAGCCGCAAATACCTGGGTCATACCCAGCTTTTTGCCAATAATCGCTTTAGCCATTTAAATTTCCTCCTCTTACAGTACCTTGATCTCAATATCCACACCGGCAGGCAGATCAAGACGCATCAAACTGTCAACCGTCTTGGGACTGGGCTCAAGGATATCAATCAATCTTTTGTGGGTACGCATCTCGAACTGCTCACGGCTGTCCTTATTGACATGGGGTGAACGCAAGATGGTGTAAATATTCTTCTCTGTGGGCAAGGGAATAGGACCGGAAACCAGGGCACCGGTACGATTTGCCGTGTCCACAATCTTGGCAGCACTTTGGTCAAGTGCCTTGTGGTCATACGCTTTCAGGCGTATTCTGATTTTCTGACTCTTAGCCATTAAAATTATTCCTCCTAATTCGCTCAGGACTCATAAAGGTCCGAACTTACTCCGCGGGAAAACCACGCACTCTGGCGTGCAACCTCCCACTTCACAGTCAATGTCGCTCCAGCGACAGGCATTAGGTTTAAGGGCGCAGGGCGTAAGGCGTAGGGCGTAGGGATGGTAAGATGTTCCTGTAATTAGAGCAGAAAAGTCAGCAGAGTGCGAAAGTTTCTTGCCTTCCCCCTGGGGGGAAGGTGCTGAGCGGAGCGAAGCGGATGAGGGGAAAACTTCGACAAGAACGCAATAAGTCCGCATTGCAGTGACTTTATCTGAACCCTGACTACTGTTGGCTGATGGCT
>JAZLMD010000151.1:0-11537 GCA_045598465.1 Acidaminococcaceae bacterium
AATTTCACCGAAGGTTTTGTGGGATTCCAATCCGCGTTGGATAAGAATCCTGTCGTCATAAGTCAAATATTTGGACATGAAACTCTCCTTTCCCGTTGGTTCACGCCTGTATCTTACAAGACGGGAAGATTTATTGTTCAAAGAACAAAAAAATTTGCAATGCGAAATTCCATATACGAATTTATTGCATAAAAAAATGCCGTCAAAAAACAGCATTTTTCCTACGGGACTTTCGGTTTGCAATTAACATAATGTGAAAGAATAAGGCATTATTGGGGAATGAGATAAATGAAAACACCCACTAAGTACATTTTTCAACTCACTCCACCAAACTCTTACCCGTCATGGCTACGGGTTTTGTTATGCCTAACAGCTCCAACATAGTGGGAGCAATATCAGCCAAAATGCCGTCCCTAACTTTCTTTGCTTTCGTTCCCACCAAAAGGAAGGGGACATTGTTGGTGGTATGGGCCGTATGGGGCTGTCCGTCCGCCCCCACCATTTGTTCCGAATTACCATGGTCCGCCGTGATGCAGAGGGCTCCGCCCTTGGCCAACACCCTGTCCACGATTTTACCCACACAACCATCCACTGTTTCCATGGCCCGCACCGCCGCCGCCATCACCCCGGTATGCCCCACCATATCCGGATTGGCAAAATTCAAAATCACCACATCAAATTTATCCTTGTCCAACTCCTGCAACAGGACCTCAGTCACCTGCATAGCACTCATCTCCGGCTGCAAATCATAGGTAGCCACCTTCGGCGAAGGAATCAGAACCCTTTCTTCCCCCAGATTAGACACTTCCACCCCTCCGTTGAAGAAAAAAGTCACGTGGGCATATTTTTCCGTCTCCGCAATCCGCAACTGTTTCAGACCCTGTGCCGCCAACACCTGGCCTAAAGTGTCCTCATAACTTTCCGGCGGGAAAGCTACCGGCGCATCAATGGTGGCATCATACTGGGTCATGCAAACAAAGTTAACCGGCATGGCATCCCGCTCCCTCTGAAAATGGGGGAAATCCTTATCGTTCAAAGCCCTGGTAAGCTGACGGGCACGGTCCGGCCGGAAATTAAAGAAAATCACTCCGTCACCGGCCCTGATTTTACCGTCCACCCCTGCAACCTTGAAAGGTACAACAAATTCGTCCGTCACCCCTTCCCCGTAACTTTGTTCAACACCCTGTACGGCACCCGCCCTTGCGGGAGCATCTCCCTTGGTCAGACAAGCATAGGCCCTTTGGGTACGCTGCCAATTCTTATCCCTGTCCATGGCATAATAACGGCCGCTGACAGTGGCAATCTGTCCCAAACCGATTTTGTTCAAACCCTCCTCCAACTGCCGGAGATAAATTGTTGCGGACTTGGGTGGCACATCCCTGCCGTCAAGAAAAGCATGAATATAAACCTTCTCCAGTCCCTCACGTTTGGCCATTTCCACCAGGGCCAACAAATGACTTAAATGAGAATGGACCCCACCGTCACTGACCAGCCCCATAAGATGCAAAGTATGATTCCTGCTTTTGGTCATACATTCATGTAAAACAGGATTAGCATAAAAATCCCCATCCCTGACGGACTTGGTAATACGGGTAAGCTCCTGATAGATTATCCTGCCGCTGCCCATATTCAAATGTCCAACTTCACTGTTGCCCATCTGCCCCTCCGGAAGTCCCACCGCTTCACCGCTGGCGGTCAAAACGGAATGGGGGTATCTGGCAAACAACTTGTCCAAATTGGGAGTAGCGGGAACGCTGACAGCGTTGCCGCTACTGGCCGGGGCTATGCCCCAACCATCTAAAATCATCAATACTAAAGGTTTCATTGCTCCTAATCAAAAGGCCCTGACAATAGCGGCAAACTCATCCGCTTTCAAGGATGCTCCGCCCACAAGTACCCCGTCAATCCCGGCATCAGCAAAAGATTTGGCATTCTCCGGTTTCACACTGCCACCATAAAGAATACGAATCCTGCGGGCAACATCCGCACCGTGGATGACTGTCAAAGTTTCACGAATCAATTTCACAACTTCCACCGCATCCTGAACGGTAGCGGCCTTGCCGGTGCCGATGGCCCAAACGGGTTCGTAGGCCACCACCAAATCAGAGGCCTGCTCCTTAGTGAGTCCCTTTACAGCACTCTCAATCTGACCTGTGATTTTCCCTGCTGTTGCATTTGCGCAACGCTCCTCAAGATTCTCGCCCACGCAAAGAACCGGCTTCAGTCCGTTACGATAAGCGGCCGCCAGTTTCCTGGCCACCACCTCATCCGTCTCGCAGAAAATGGTACGCCGCTCGCTATGGCCCACAATGACATAATCGCAACAAATATCCGCAATCATGGCACCACTGACAGCACCGGTATAGGCGCCACTGTCTTCCCAGCACAAATCCTGGGCCCCGTAATGCACATGTCTGCCGTCAATGGCCTCAGCCACAGCATCCAGACAGGTGAAAGGAGGACAAACCAAAACTTCCGCCCGACAGCCGTTGGTGGCTTCCACAACATCTAAAGCCAGATCAACCGCCTCACTGACTGTTTTATGCATCTTCCAGTTACCGGCCACCAAAGGCATCCGCACCGGGTCAAGTGCTGCCACACCGGGCAGAACCTTGCCTTCCAAGTACTCCAGAGAAGCACCGCCGCCGGTGGAAATATGGGTAATATCCCCAGCCAATTTCAACTTCTCAATGGCGGCAACACTGTCTCCGCCACCCACAATGCTAATGGCCTTGCTGCCGGCCACCGCCCTGGCCACTGCCTCCGTACCTTTGCAAAAAGCATCCATCTCAAAAACACCCATGGGACCGTTCCAAACAATCATCTCAGCATCCTGCAAAGCGGTCACGTATTTTTCCCGGGTAGCAGTACCGATATCCAAAGCCATATAGTCCTGGTTAAGCCCTTCAACGTCCTCATTAACGAAACTGGAATCGGCCGCAAACTTCTCTGCCATCACCAAATCCTCCGGCAAAAGCAGTTTAACCCCATTCTTCTCTGCCTTGGCCAGTAACTGTTTGGCCAGCTCAATCTTATCCCTCTCCAAAAGGGATTTCCCCATCTTGCAGCCCCGGGCCGCAAGAAAAGTATTGGCCATGCCCCCGCCGATAATCAAGGTATCCACCTTGTCCAAGAGATTGTCGATAACTCCAATCTTATCACTGACCTTAGCACCGCCAATGATGGCCACAAAGGGATGCTTGGGGTCGGTTACCGCCCCGCCAATAAATTCGATTTCCTTTTCCAACAAAAAACCGCAGGCGGAAGGAAGATAATGGGTCACCCCCTCCACGGAAGCGTGGGCCCGATGGCTCACACCAAAGCCGTCATTTACAAACACATCCGCCAGGGACGCCAGCTTGGCGGCAAACTCCATGTCATTCTTTTCCTCTTCCGCATGAAAACGCAGATTTTCCAGAAGCAGAACCTCCCCCGGTGCAACCGCTTTAGCCGCTTCTTCCGCCGCCGGGCCGACACAATCGGCAGCAAAGGCAACCTGCATTTGCAAAAGCTTTTCCAAATGTTTCGCCACCGGCTCCAAGGAATATTTTTTATTAACCTCACCTTTTGGTCTGCCCAAATGGGAACAAAGAATAACCGCCGCCCCGGCATACAGGGCATACCTGATTGTAGGCAAAGCAGCCGTCATACGGGTATCATCAGTAATTTTGCCGCCTTCCATGGGCACATTGAAATCCACCCGAATCAGGACCTTTTTCCCCTTCAACTGCAAATCTTTGATAGATAATTTATCCATGGCAATCAGAGTCCTTTTTCCGCCACATACAAGCACAAATCAACTACACGGTTGGAATAACCCCACTCATTGTCATACCAGGAAACCACCTTCGCCATACGGGAACCAATCATCATGGTGCTGAGCCCGTCAACAATGCTGCTCAAAGGACACCCATTATAGTCCCGGGACACCAAAGGCAACTCGTTATATCCCAAAATGCCCTTCATACTGCCTTCAGCCGCTTTCTTCATGGCTGCATTAATCTCTGCCACCGTTGTATCCTTTTTCAAATTGACCACCAAATCAGTGATGGAAACATTGGGTGTGGGAACACGCATAGCAAAACCGTTCAATTTACCCTTCAGGGATGGCAATACCAAAGCCACGGCCTTGGCAGCACCGGTGGTGGTGGGAATAATGCTGCAGGCGGCAGCACGTGCCCGACGCAAATCCTTGTGGGGCAAATCCAAAATTTTCTGGTCATTGGTATAACTGTGGACGGTAGTCATCAGCCCGCTCTCAATGCCGAAATTGTCCTCCAAAACCTTGGCAAAGGGTGCCAAACAATTGGTTGTACAGGAAGCGTTAGAAATAATGTTGTGTTTCGCAGGATCATACAACTTTTCATTAACACCCATAACAATGGTAATGTCTTCCTGTTTGGCAGGTGCGCTAATGATAACCTTTTTCACTCCGTCATGGAGATGGGCTGCGGCTTTGGGTCCCTCAGTATAACGGCCGGTGGACTCAATCACAATCTGCACGCCATTCTCTCCCCAGGGAATCTTGGCAGGATCGGGATTCGCATAAACACGGGTTTCCTTGCCATCAACCACAATGTAATCACCCTTGGCGCTTACCTCGTGGGGGAACGTTCCATGCACGCTGTCATACTTCAAAAGATGGGCCAAAGTTGCTGCATCAGTCAAATCGTTGACCGCCACAACCTCAACCTTGGGATTGTCAAAAGCCACACGGTAAACCTCACGACCTATACGGCCAAAACCATTGATACCGATTTTAGTAACTGCCATTTTCAAGCACCTCCAAAAAAAATTAAAAGTTAGCTACATTATAACACACTAACAGCTGGAAATAAACAACAAACTGTGGTATAATCACAACATCATGAAAAAATTACTTGTTACATCACTAATCGCCGCCATGACTTTCGGCGGCAATGCCGAGGCAAGACAAATTATTGACAGGACCAATAATTTTTTTATCAATCTGCCGGACCGGTTCCTTTTGGAAACAAATCCCGGCGCTGATAACAAATATGTGGTGCTGAACGCCTACGACCCCGAAGATGAGGCCAATTTCGTTATTAAAATCACCCCCAGCCAAATTTCGGAAATAAACGGACTGGCTTTGGACAACGAAAGGTCCAAATTCCGTAATTCACTTATCAAAACGGGGCTGGAACCCTATGTTGAGGGTATCCTGCATATTTCTCCAAACCACGAATCCATCTATACTTTCAGCAAACTGAATGATCAGGGGGAAATGCTGAACTACCTGGTGGCCAAATTTTGGGCTCACAACAAGGAGTATTCCTTCTTTTGCATCCAGCCCACCAAGACCTTGAAAACACAGGAATTTCTTGACAGTATAGACAGTTTCATTTGTTTGCGCCATCAGAACTACACACTTCCCTATCCCCAAAGAAAGGAAAGACCTGAGTATGACAAGGCCAAGGATGAACACGAAGATTTGCTAAGAAAGACCGAGCTGAATGCAAAAAAACTCCATGCCGAGGGCAAGGATGAGGAAGCAAAAAAATTGCTGGATTCCGTACCGAAATTTGTTGAAAAACCGGCAGAATACATTCCCATGGTGGAAATCAACAGCACCAAACCTTTGCCTACCGATATTACCGATAAAACTGCCCATGATGCCCTCTACAGCGAACATCCGGAACAGGTTTGGGCGAGAGCAAGGAATTTTGTCCCCACGTCCGGCGAAGGAAAATTTCCAAAAAAGGAAACTGCGCAGCCACAAAAAATTATAGATGGGCAAGATACCCAGGTGCAGGAAAATGAACGGGATAAATTTTCACCCCCTGAAAACAACGGCTCTGCTCCGACAGATATCACACCACCACCCATCAACAAAAATGGTGAGGGAATCATCATCATAAGAAAGGGAAAAGCAACTACAGAATACGACTTCAAACCGGAGCCCAAACCGGAACCTGAGCGTCAGCCCACCAAGGATGAACTCAAACAAATAGAAAAAATGAACAAGGAAAAGGAGAAATTCGAAAAAGAGCAGGCCAAACGCCAGGCCAAACTGGAAAAAATCCGCAAGAAAGAAGAAGAGAAAGAAAGGAAACGACTGGAAAAAGAAAGAAAACGCAAATAAAAAAGACCGCCGAAAGGCGGTTTTTTTATTCAAACTCAAATTCCTCTTCCCTAAAGTCAGGTGTCTTTTTGATTAATGCCACTTCATTGCAATTCGGATATAACGGACAATATACGCACTCCTTCCAAACTTTCTGTGGCAAATCCTCCTTGTCCACATGCAAATAATCACACTTGGCAAAGAAGCCCGGCTGATAGGTCAGGGTAAAAAAATATTTTGCCCCCTTACGGATTCCTTCCGCCTCCAAAAGGGATACCAACATGCTGCCGATACCGGTCTTCTTCAATTCAGGAACAATGGCCAAAGAACGAATCTCTGCCAGCCGGTCCCACACAAAATGCAACGCTCCGCAACCTACCAACTTACAATTTTCATCACAAGCCACCATATAATCCCGAAGGTTCTCGTAAATAGCATTACGTGAACGGGGCAACATTAACCCTTCCTTGGCATAGTCATTCAAAAGTTTGTGAATTTCCTCCACATCATCAAATGTGGCACCCCTATATTCCAGCATAAACTACCTCCTTAGTCCTACTTGATAAAACCGTCCCTGCGAAGTTTCAAAATGGCCACATCCATATTTTGCATACCGTACTGCGCCCCTGTCTGAATAAAACTGGGAATCTGAAAAACCTTGTTTTCCCTGATAAGGTTGCGTAAAGCCGTAGTGGCAACCAAAATCTCACAAGCCGCAACCCTGCCACCGTGGGCACCCGGCACCAGTTGTTGGGCAACAATCCCCTGCAAACATCCGGCCAGCTGATTACGGATAAGGTTATTGTTGTCACCACAGGTATCCAAAATTCTGCTAATGGCACCGGTAGCATCATTGGTATGCATGGTAGCCAATACCAAATGGCCCGTCTCCGCCGCATTCAATGCTATACCCATGGTCTCCGCATCCCTCAGCTCACCCACCATAATCACATCCGGATCCTGACGCAAAGCCGCCCGCAAGCCGCTGGCGAAACTCCTGGTATCGGAACCAACTTCCCGTTGATTGACAAGGGCACGGCGATTGACATGCCTGTATTCGATGGGATCCTCCAGCGTAACGATATGAACATACTTCAAGGCATTGATTCTGTCAATCAATGCCGCCAAGGTCGTACTCTTCCCGCTGCCGGTGGGCCCGGTAATAATAACTAAACCCTGACTGATTTCCCCAAACTTGCTTACTATGGGAGGCAGACGCAAACTGTCAATACTGGGGACACCATCCGGAATAATACGAACTGCAAGTGCAATGGTGTCCTGTTTCAAATAAGCATTCACCCTGTAACGTTGTCCGCTATATTCATAAGCCAAATCTTTTTCACTTTGGAGATCAAAAACACCCAATTCCTCTGCACATTGGGCGGTATCTGCCAATGTCAGCACCACTGTTGTCAAGGGTTTAAGGACACCATCCACCCTCACCATGGGACAGGCCCCGGCAATAAGGTGCAAATCCGATGCCTTCAAATCACGTGCTTGCTGCAAAAGTTCCTTAATCATCCTTCAGCACCAACCGTCTTCAACAGCTCACTCAAGGTGGTGGCACCACTCAAAACCTTATCAACACCGTCTTCATACAAGGAACGGAAACCCCTACTCCTGGCATAAGCCAGCAATTCCTTTTCCGTTGCCCCCTTCACAATCAAATTACGCATATTTTCGTCCACCGTCAACACTTCCTGAATCGGCAAACGTCCCACATATCCTGTACCAAAACACTCCACACATCCTGAAGCGCTCACCAAATAATGGGATTCATCCACAGGCAAATGCAAGCAGGCCAATTCCGCAACCCCTGCCTCATACTTTTCCTGACACTCCGGACACACCCTTCTTACCAAACGCTGAGCAACCACACCCCTCAAACAGGAAGCCACCAAATAAGATTCAATACCCATATCCAAAAGACGGGTAATGGCACCCACCGCACTATTAGTATGCAGGGTACTAAACACCAAATGCCCGGTGAGAGCCGCCTGTACCGCAATATGGGCCGTTTCCTCGTCCCTAATCTCACCCACCATTATAATATCCGGATCCTGTCGGACAATGGACCGTAAACCATTGGCAAAATGCAACCCAGCCCTGGCATTCAAAGCCATCTGATTAACCCCTGTAAGCTGATATTCTACCGGATCCTCAATAGTAATAATATTCGTCTCCGGTTTGTTCAGCTCACTTAAGGTTGCATAAAGAGTGGTACTCTTGCCGCTGCCGGTGGGCCCGGTGACCAGCACCATACCATGGGGACAACTGAACAAACTCCTGTAAGCCACCAAATTCGGAGCAGAAAAACTGAGCAGGTCCAATCCCAAAAAAGCATTGGTCTTATCCAAGATACGAATCACCATTTTCTCCCCGTAAATGGTGGGCATGGAACTGACCCGCAGGTCTATCAGCCTGCCACCCACATCCTTTTCCGCATGACCGTCCTGAGGCAAACGTTTCTCGGTAATATCCATTCCGTTAATGACCTTGATTCTGCTAACAATCGCATCATGATCCTCCTTGGCCAAATCACAAAGTGGCTGAAGAAGTCCGTCAACTCTCAAACGAATCCTACTCTTATCCCTAAGCGGTTCAATGTGAATATCGCTTGCCCGACGGGAAACTGCCACCTCCAAAAGGTCATCCACAAAACCCACTGACTGCCCGTGAACATTCATTACCACCTTGGGAGAAAACTTTCTTGTAATCATTTTTTTGCCCTCTTCTTTCCTTCTAATTTTTCACTGAAAATCGACCTGTTTACTTCATCCATATTAAAAATGGTAGGTGCCTCCCCCGCCGCCGTCACATAGGGAGTCAGAAGCATAATAACTTCAACTCTACCCTTGACTTTCGTCCGATGTTTGAACAATTCCCCCAGAATAGGGATACTGCTGAAAAAGGGGACCTTCTGCAAAGTACGCTGTTCTTCTTCATTAATCAGGCCACCGATAATCATGGTTTCGCCGGACTTGATCCGCACCACCGTCTCGCTGCCACGGCTGGTAATCTTATAATTGTTAATTTCACTCACAAGAGTGGGGGTCCCCACATCCAGCTTGGTCACAAGGGTCACCAACTTGCCGTCCTCACTTATCAGCGGACGGAACTGCATCTTCACCCCCACATCCAAATACTCCGTAGTGGTGTAGCGGCCGCTGCTGTCGTGCTTCTCCATATTCACGGGAATCTTTTCACCCACAAAAATCTTCCCTTCCTTGCCGCTGACCACAATCAGCTTGGGAGTCGCCAGAAGCTTGGCCCGTCCCTTCGCCTCCAACATATTCAAAGTGGCGGAAAAACGAAAGTTATATTCCCTCCAAAATCGGAACTTGCCGCCGTAATTCCTGTCTTCATCCGTACTTCCGGAGCTGCTGTCATTGTTGCCACTATCCCTTTGGGGTATTTTGTCCCAATCCCACATCACCCCCATCTTGCGCATGTCCTCACGGCTGATGGCATAAATCTGCGCTTCAAGGGTCACCTGCTGTTCCGCCCTATCCAACACATCCAGGACCAGCCGCATTTTTTTCTGCTCCGGATAACCGCCCAAAACAAAAATCGTATTGGTATCATTATCAAAAACAACCCTGCCCTGCTCAAACATCCCCGTTACCGCATCCCTGACATCTTTTACAAAAACATGACTCAAACGGAAACAGGCCATACCCTCCGAAAAATTTTTTGCCTTGGCCAAAGTGGTATCTACAATCCCATTACCCGTATAAAAAAACGTGGCATCCTGGCCAGCCACCAGAATTCTCAAGGCCTCTTCCAATGTCACATCCCGCAATTGGGCAGTAACCGAACCCTTCACCCCATCATCCACCACAATGTTCGCCCCTGTGATGGCAGCAAGATGCTGAACGGCCGACCGCAAAGCCGTATCATTGAAACGCACATTTATCTGTGACGCTCCCGCACTACAGCACAATATGCTGAACAATATAACAATGAAGAAATTCTTCATCAAAAACTTTTTCCCAAATCAACCAACAGGGGCTCAAATTTCACTCCGTACCAATGCTCCCCGTCCCCTGCTGTGTAACGGATGCAAGCCACCGTAAAATCTGCTGCGATTCTGGCTGCGGAAGCAATATCTCTGCCCCGCATCAGGGCTCCCACAAAAACGGAGGCATACACATCCCCCGTACCATGGCAACTGTTGGACAGGAACTCGTGTTCATAGTACGTCTCCATATCCCCGTCCACCACCATTACACCAGTCCTTCCGGGGGTATAACCAACTCCCGTAAGCACAACTTTCTTAACCCCCAACACCTGCAGTCCGTCGCAAAGCCGGCGAACATACTCCCTGTCATAAACAGTTCTATATTCAATTCCCGTCAGATAGCAGGCCTCTGTAATATTAGGCACGACAATATCCGCAGCAGCACAAAGCTCCTTCATCTTCTCCACATAACCCTGATCAAAAGCGGGATACAATTTACCGTTATCCGCCATGGCAGGGTCCACCACTTTCACATAATCCCCCCTGCCCAAAGTGTCAAAAATATTCTTCACATAGTCAATCTGCCTGGCACTGCCCAAATAACCCGTATAGAAAGCATCAAACTTAATGCCCTCCCTTTGCCAGTGGGACGCAATAGCCGGAATATCCTCCGTCAAGTCGCGACAGGTAAAACCCTTAAACCCTGCCGTATGAGTGGAAAGAACAGCACTGGGCAAAATCACGGTCTCCACCCCACAAGCGGAAATTATCGGCAGTGCCACCGTCAAACTGCACTGCCCCATACAACTAATATCTTGAATAGTCAAAACTCTTTTATAATCCATCTTTACTCACCTCTGTGGAGATTATAATACAAAGAAAACAATAATACAATAACGGCTTTGATATAATTCTTTCGCGAAAAAATATCCTCCGTTACGACACCCTTGTTTTCTCCCACACACATAAAAAAACTGCTCCCGGTTTTCAAGCCGAAAGCAGTTTTAATTTTAATCCTCGTTAACTTTATAGAAGAACGGTCTCAGGAATTTGATGTAGCAGGTTTCGCCGCTTTCCGGTCCCGGGTCGCGACGGCCAATCTGTACACGAATATCCTGGTCGCCAACCTTCACCAAATAATCAATGAATTCTCCCAGGAAGGCCTTACGCAATACCTTCGCTTCCACGCCGATACCATCCATGGCATCAGTGAATTTGATTTCTGTGGGACGGCTGGCCAGATTGAACACCTTCTCCCCCTTCATTTCCTCAGGGATGACCATAGATGCAGGCAGAGGTTTGTCAGCTCCAGTGACAAAGGCCTTGCCATCACGCCATTCCACATTGGTGAAACTGGATACCCCGATGAAGCTGAAGACGAATTTATTTTTCGGCTTGTTGTAAACATCCAAAGGAGAATCAATCTGTTGCACCACGCCCAGTTTCATAACCAAAATACGGTCGCTCAGAGCCATGGCTTCAGATTGGTCATGG
>JAZLMD010000152.1:0-2861 GCA_045598465.1 Acidaminococcaceae bacterium
TATTCCAACCGTCACCACAGAACAAATCATAAAGTACCTTATTGCCCAGGAAAGAGCCCCCCACACCCAGGAACAGCACCGCATCCACATGGTTCCTAAGATAATCTCCGAACTCCTGCAATGCCCTAATACTCCCCGGTGTATTGGGATTCCCTTCCGCCACATAAGGCAGCCGGGTAAAATAAACCTTTTCCGGCACCCCATCCTTGCTCAAATGTCCTTGGGCCGCCCCGCTCCTCCGAATTTCCCCAAGAGCGGCGGCCGCCTCTTTAATTTTAGGTTCGATTGCCCGGATATCCTCTTCCTGAATCCGCCCCTCACCCAGCATGGTACCGAAGTCGAATTCAAACCCATCCTGCAACCGCAAATTACTAATCATAAATCAATCTTCGCCTAAAGTGGCTTTCCGTTCAGCCACCTCAAACTTTGCCACCACTTTCTCATCCGGAGCGGCGGTCATCAAGGTCACCACATAAGCCGCAAGGAAGCCGGCCACAGAACCCGGGAGAATTTCATAAATACCGGTGCAACTCAACTTGGCGAACCAAAGAATATCCACCAAACTGCCCACCACAATACCTGTGATGGCCCCAGCATAATTAAATCTCTTCCAGAACAAGCTCAACATAATGGCCGGACCAAAAGCCGCACCGAATACGCCCCAGGCATTGGAAACCAGGGACATAATGGAACCGGAATTGGGGCTCATGGCCATAAACATGGCCGCAATGGCAATAACCAGCACCACAATACGGCCCACCCACTTCATCTCGCTGTCGGTTGTCCGGCCGCCACGGAAAACCGGTTTATAAACATCACTGGCAAAGGCGGAACCCGCCGCCAAAAGCTGGCTGTCAGCAGTACTCATGGAAGCCGCCAAAACTGCGGAGAGCAGCACACCGCTGATAAGAGCCGGGAAAATGCTACGTACCATGCTGATGAACACCAAACTGTTCTTGTTAATGGTTTCATCAAAGCCCAGGAACATCCTGCCAACCACGCCGATAACAATGGCGAAGAAACAAATGATGGCTGTCCAACTAATGCCAATCGCTGCGGATTTCTTTATTTCCTTCTGACTTTCCAAACTCATGAAACGCACGATGATATGGGGCATACCAAAATAGCCCAAACCCCAGGCCAAACCGCTGACAATATCACGCCAATCTGCGGTAAAAGACCAGAACACCGCCGGAATATCCTTCGCCGCATCAGCACTAAGCATAGTTGCCGCAAACAACGGAGCGATGAGCATGGCGCCCAACATAATCAGACCCTGGAAAAAATCCGTCCAGCAAACCGCATCAAAACCGCCTAAAAAGGTATATCCCACGATAATAAATGCTGCCAAATACATAGCCGTAGCGGACTCCATACCGGTTACAGTATTGAAAAGAATGCCGCAGGCCTTGATGGAAGAAGCCGCATAAATCGTATAAGCCACCAAGAACACTAACGCACAGAAAAACTGCAATGCCTTGGACTTGGACAGGAAACGATTGGTCAGATATTGGGGAATGGTGATGCTGTCTCCAAACTCCACACTGAACGCTCTGAGACGGGGGGCCTCAACCAGCCAACTGATGGAATACCCCACTGCCAAACCGATGGCAATCCAGGCCTGACCCAAACCCAAAGCATAAACACTGGCGGGCAAACCCATCAGCACCCAGGCACTCATATCGGAAGCGCCGGCTGAAAGGGCCACCACCCAGGGGCCCATGGCCCTGCCGCCCAAAAAATACTGCTTGTCGCCACCCACAGTGTCATTGAAAAAAAAATAAACACCGACACCCAACATACAGGCCAGGTACACAACAAATACGCCTATTTCCCAAACATTCATCGTCATGATTCAATCCTCCTCCGCCCCGTAACAATTTTCTTTTCAGGGCCTGCAATTATATGCCGTTTATGTTAACACAAATCCATCAATGCGAAAAGCGAATATTTAGCATATTTTCCATGACTTTTTGTAATGGATAACGGCCTTAGGCCGTAGGCATCAGGCATTAGGTGTCAGGTATCAAGGGATTACAGGGCTCAGAAAGCAGAGCGCAAGGTACAAGAAAAGAAATATGTTCCTATAATTATAACCCCTCGGTCAGCCACCGGAAAACTGATGCTGACTTGCTTGCTCTAATCACAGGAACATAATACCTTCCTTGCGCCCTGCGCCCTACGCCTTGTGCCCGGCATCTCCCTCCCCTCATCCCTAATGCCTATTGCCTATTGCCTATTGCCTAATGCCTAATGCCTAATGCCTATTGTGCATTGCGTTCGACGCTCTGATCTTTGTTAATGGTTTCAAAGAGGGCACTGACACTGCCGTCATTGTAAATGGCCCGAATAGTTTCCGCCAACACCGGTGCAATGGTAAGAACCTTAATCTTATCGCACATTTTGTGGGGAGGAACGGGAATGGTATTGGTCACTACCAATTCTTCAATTTCTCCATCCCTGATACGGCTTGCGGCCGGATCCGTCAAAACGGCATGGGTACAGCAGGCATACACCTCCTTGGCCCCCAATTTCTTCAAAGCACGGGCCGCCTCGCAGAGGGAACCGGCGGTATCCACCATATCATCAATCAGCACCGCTGTCTTACCCTTCACATCCCCAATAACATTCATCACCTCGGCCACACCGGGCTGGGGACGGCGCTTGTCAATAATTGCCAGATTTGCATCCAAACGCTCTGCAAAATTACGGGCCCTGCCCACACCTCCCAAATCCGGCGAAACCACTACCAAATTGGGCAGTTTCTTGGATTTTATGTAGTTGGCCAAAGTGGGGCCGCCGGGCATATGGTCAAAGGGAACATTGAAAAAACCTTGAATTTGAGCCGCATGCAAATCCAC
>JAZLMD010000153.1:0-13536 GCA_045598465.1 Acidaminococcaceae bacterium
CCATTGGTTTTGCTGTCCAGGAAGAAAAGGTTTTGCTGTTTCAGCACCTCCAGCACTGCTTTCATTTTGTTCCTGTCAACAGTAATCTTTGAACCTTGATGGTTGTTAACACCCACCACTCCATACAGGTTCTGCAAATGCCGCTTGGTAAGGGATGCCGCCTGCTCATCCGTCATTTCGCTGACAATGGTATTGGTCCCTTCACTCATAGCCGCCCTATTGATAGGTTCCATGGGCAGGTGCAACAATGCCACCCTACCCTTGCCGTTGACAGCTGCAAGTATATCACTGCTGAACTCCTTCCCCGGCAATATGGAGAAATTAAAGGGAATTTCCAAATTCAGCAGGGTGCGTATTGGTTTAATATCCGTACCGCAGTCATCAATCACAATAGCCAACTTTCCCGCAAAATGCCGCTGCATTTTATCAAGTTGTTCCTTGGTTTTACCCAAGTTCAGATTGTTGAAGAAAATCAGAGTGTCGGACACAAAGTTCCGCTTGCCGTTGCCGGCCTTTACCGCCACGCCAACCTGTATTTTGTAACCGTCATACTTTTCATTGTAAAGGGCTTCTTCACCGCCAATGTATACCAAACCGGTACCCATCAGCTTGGATTTTATCAGCTCTGCCGCATCTTTCGGCGCCAGTTCCTCAGGCACGCCCACCCCCACCGTTCTTTCGCTGGTAATCACAACCCCGCCGGTTTCAGGAACGGTAACTTCTTTTTTACCCCGGGATTTCTCCACCAGCTGCCACTTTTGCCGCAACAGAATGCTATCCAAATTTCTTTGGGCCTCCGTACACTCGGCAACAACGGAAATGGGTTGCTTCTGTCCGTTTTTGCTATCCGGATCCAACACATCCTTACCGCCACTGAACAGGGAATAAATCATCCCGCAACCTATGGCAGCAATTACTACAAACAACAAACAAAAAAACCAAAATCTTGTCTTTACCTTTCTCCTCTTCTTTCTTGCCATTTCACACCTCACTTCTCGCACAACTGCAAATCTCAATTTGCCCAATTTTATACCAAATTAAAGGCAATTACAAGGTCTTTGCAAATATCCTCCACCGCCAAAGCGTAGTCCTTTTCCTCCCGGATGTGCAACCATCTTATGTAATTCATCCGACGGTACCAGGTAAACTGCCGCTTGGCAAAATTTCTGGTGGCTTGCTTCAACTTTCCAATCGCCTCATCATAGGGCATACCATCCAAAATATACCACAACATCTGCCTGTAGCCAATGGATTTCATAGAAGCTGCATCCGGAGACAAGCCACTGTCCAAAAGCCCCCTGACCTCCGCCTCCAAACCCGCCGCCAACATTTTGTCCACCCGCTCCCCTATCCTTGCGTAGAGCATTTCCCGGGACATATTCAATCCATAAACCCTGTAACTAAATTCCTGGGGCTTCTTGTTTTTGGCATTGCGTCCGGCAAAATCATAGTTCTCCAAGAGCGCCTGAATATACAATCCGGTCCCCCCTACAATCACAGGCAGCTTGCCCCTGTCGTTAATCTCCCGAATCATGGCACCGGCCTCCTGCTGGAACCGGTACACATCGTACTGCTCATCCGGATTCAATACATCCAATAAATGGTGGGGCACTAACTCACGATCCGCCAAGGACGGCTTAGCAGTACCAATATCCATACCCCGATAAACCGTCATACTGTCCCCACTGATAATCTCGGCATTAAGCCGTTTGGCGACCGCCAGTCCCACCCGGCTTTTCCCCACCGCAGTAGGACCCAAAATCACCGCAACACGGTTATTCATCACCTGTACCTGATCCCGTACTTGACGGAACTGTATTTGCCACCGCCGAAGTCGGTACAACCCAGGCCCCGCAGATATTTAATGTATCTCTCCTTCACCACCACCATAGGGGCACGGGCCAAAGCCAAATCAACCAATTCCCTGGTCAGTGGTTGGGTGTAAGCCAAATTACGCAGAGGTTCCATATTACTGGATTTCTTCACCGGTGTTTCAAACATGGGGTCAAAATAAATTACATCATATTCCTCCGTACGGGTCTTGAGGAACATCTCTGCATCCGCATTGATGGCTACAACTCTCCGCATAGCTGCGACCAAATCCCTATCCTTGTCCTCATAGTTTTTTAGACCCTGCTGTACGGCAAAATGCAAAAGTGTTTCCCTTTCCAGACCAACCACCTTACCCGTTGCACCCACAACATAGGAGATAACCACCGCATCTGCCGCCAAACCCAAAGTGCAATCCAAAACCCGCATGCCCGGTTTCAACCCCATAATCTCAACCAAATGGTCCGTTCCACCTTTTTTGATGTTCTCAATCCTCAATTTGGCCATGCTGGGATGATAAGCGAATTTATGACCGTTACAATACACCTTTGCCCCCTTAACGGAAGCCAAAAGTGCCGCCTTCACTTCGTATTCATCCAACATATGGTCCAAATTCCACTCATCCCGATAGATAAAAGGCATCTTCAAAGCGTTGGACCAACGTTTGGCCACAGGCCGCAACTCCTCCTGATTGTTGCGTGTAGTCGTAATAATAAAATCCATCAAAATCCCGTCCTTTTAAACATTTTATAAAGCTCATCAGAGGTAATCTCTATCATACAGGGACGACCATGGGGACAGGTGAAAGGATGGGCAGTATGCAACAACTGACCAATCAAATCCCGCATCTGCCGCATATTCAAATCCTGCCCTGCCTTGATGGCCCCTTTGCAGGCAGTCATATGCAACACTTCCCGCCTTAACTCGGCAGGGTTGATGCTTCTGTTTTCCCTTAGCAAAGCTACAATTTCCCCAATAAAATCCTGGGCCTTGGCTTCACCAATATCCACGGGCAAGGCATTCACCCGCAAAAGTTTGTCGCCGCCTTCTTCTATATCCACTCCCAGTTGCTGCAGTTCATCCCTGTTAGCAAGAAGCACTTCCATATCCCCGTCGTCCACATCCAGATAAAGCGGTATCAATAATGCCACCGTATCAACCTTAGCGTGCCTCAGCAAAAGTTTGTCATACAAAATTCTCTCGTGGGCCGCATGCTGGTCAATCAGGAACAAGCTGGTGGCAGTTTGGGCAATAATAAAGGTTTTGTCAACCTGCCCGATGGGATAAATTTCAGGAACACTTTCCCCAGGACCAGTGTCGTTATTTTCTTCCACCTGCAGCTTGACAGGCTCACCATTTAACTTCTGATAAACCGCCGCCCAGTTCTCCGCCACAGCCGTTGGTGGAGGTGTATAGGCATTTTCGTAATTTTTGCTTTCAAAAATCGGCACCGGCTCATAGTGGGTTTCATTACGCAAAATTTCCTCTTCCCGGGCTTCTTCTCCGCTACTCGCCGATTTATCCGGAGTTTTTGCAGGTCCATTGGTCAAAGCGGACAGACAAGCGTGATAAACAGCCCGATACATCAGCCCCTCGTCGCTAAATTTCACTTCCGCTTTTTGTGGATGCACATTTACATCCACCACCGCTTTATCCACTTCCAAAAATAAAACAACAAAGGGAAAACCGCTTTTGGGAATCATGCTCTGATAGGCATGCTCCACCGCCTTGCCCATCATAATACTGCTGATGGAACGGCCGTTCACATAGAATGTCTGCCACTGACGTGTATTCTTCAACAAAGTTGGCTTGGATATGAACCCCCACAATTTCACACCCTCATATTCAAACTCCAGTGGCAAAAGCTGGCTGACCACATTGCTGCCGTACAAAGCCAGAATGGCATCCTTCAAATTTCCATTTCCGGATGTAAGGATAACATCCTTGTCATTATTCACATAATGAAAGGAAACATCCGCACGGCTCAGAGCCAGCTTCGTAAGCATTTCCGAGATATAACGGGTCTCCGTACTCACGCTCTTCAGGAACTTCCGCCGGGCAGGAACATTGAAAAACAGATTTTCAACCTGGACCGCAGTACCAATGCTGCCGCCCTGTTCGGAGACAACCGGTTGAGAACCCCCATCTATATGGATATGGGTGGCCATTTCTTCATCTGCAACCCTGGTAACCAAATCAAAACAGCTGACGCTGGCAATGCTGGGCAGGGCCTCGCCACGGAATCCTAAAGTTCCCAAGGCCAGCAAATCCTCCGCACTCCGCAACTTGCTGGTGGCATGGCGCAAAATTGCCACCTGGGCATTGGCCCTGTTCATACCGGAACCGTTATCCGTCACCCGTATAAACTCCGTGCCACCATCAACTGTAGTGACCTGAATTTTAGTAGCCCCCGCATCCAGTGCATTCTCCACCAACTCTTTAACCACGCTGGCCGGCTTCTCCACCACTTCCCCAGCCGCAATTTGATTGGCCGTATGCAAATCTAAAACTTTAATCTCATTCATCTTTTACCAAATCCTGCAATTTTGCCAAAACGCTCATAGCCTCCAAAGGCGTCAAACTCATCACATCAATTTTCTTCAATTCCTCCACCACCTGATTCTCATCAAAGAGCGAGGAAGAACCGTCATCCGCCTGAAACGTTCTCTTGAAATCTGTTTCTCCCAAAGCAATTTTATTTTTGTCATATTCTTCCAGCAAAGTATTGGCCCTGTCCACCACCTGCTTGGGCAAGCCCGCCAACCGAGCCACATGCACACCATAACTCTTGTCCGTCCCCCTGGGCACAATCCGCCGCAAAAACACAATACTATTGCCCCGTTCCTTCACCGCCACACTGTAGTTCTTCACACCTGGCATGCTCTCTTCCAAAGCAATCAACTGATGATAATGGGTGGCAAAAAGGGTCTTGGCACGAATTTTCTCATACAGATATTCCAGTACTGCTCTAGCAATACTCATACCGTCAAAAGTACTGGTACCTCTGCCCACTTCATCAAGAATAACCAAAGATTTGTTGGTGGCAAAACGCAGAATCTGGGCCACCTCATTCATCTCCATCATAAAAGTGGATTGACCGCTGGCCAAATCATCGGAAGCGCCAACACGGGTAAAAATTCTATCCACGGGACAAATGCTGGCCTTACGAGCAGGAATAAAAGCCCCCATTTGGGTCATAAGCACCAAAATCGCCACCTGTCGCATATATGTGGATTTGCCCGCCATATTCGGTCCCGTCAGAACAACCATCATTTCGTCACGGTTGTTCAGGGACGTATTGTTAGGCACAAAAATTTCCTTTTCCAAAAGCCGCTCCACCACCGGATGACGGCCATCCGTAATATTGATTTCACCCCTGTTGTTAAGCTCCGGACGGATGTAATTATACTTGAACGCACACTCTGCCAAACTTAAAATCACATCCACATTAGCAACGGCATCCGCCGTGGCCTGCAGGGAGACAATACGCTGACGCACCTCCTCCCGCAACTGGTTGAACAAATAATATTCCAATTGTTCAATCTTCTCTTTTGCCCCAAGAATTTTGTTTTCAAACTCCTTTAACTCAGGAACAATATACCGTTCCGCATTGACCAGTGTCTGCTTTCTCACAAAATAATCAGGTACATTCCCACTCTGCCCCTTGCTTACCTCAATGTAATATCCAAAAACCTTATTAAAGCCAACCTTAAGCGTTTTAATGCCAGTTGTCCTCTTAACCCGCATTTCAAAATCCTGCATCCAGGTCTTGTTGTCCCTGGCAATGGCCCTAGTTTCATCCAATTCCCGATTATAACCTTCCCGAATCATTCCGCCCTCCCGAATAGTGAAGGGTGGTTCATCCGCCACCGCCTGTGCCAACAGATTCCGCAATTCCTCCTGCAAAACAATTTCCTGGGCATATTGATGAGCCAAACCGGAACGACAATTCAACAAAGTTTGCTTAATATCCGGCAATTCATCCAAAGACATCCTCAAGGCAAGCAAATCTCTGGCATTGGCTGAACCAATCTCCAACCGGGAAACAATCCGTTCCAAATCCTTCACGCCCCCAAGACGTTCCGCCAACGCCCGGCGCAAATTCATGTTCTTATGGAATTCCTCAACGAAATCCTGACGGCTGTAAATCTTCGCCAAATCCAAAAGGGGGTTTTCCAAATAACTTCTCAACTTACGCTTCCCCATACCGGTCTTTGTAAAATCAAGGATATCCAACAAGGATCCCCGTCTGCCCCCATCCGCCATATTTTTGAAAAGTTCCAAATTGCGGATAGCAGTAGCATCCAAGAGCATATAGTTTTCCTGCTTAATCTCACTCAATTTATTGATATGGCTAAGATTTGTCATAATGGTATCATGCAAATAACTGAGCAAGCCCCGCACCGTCCGACGTACCAAATCATCCACTTCCACCTGGGCAAAATGCTGCACATAGTAGTCCCTACCATCCGCAGTAAAATTCAAATTAATGGTACAATCCTCCAATTTGTTCTGCAGCCACTGGGCAAAATCTTCCCAATGCTCCACTTGATTGCCCCGCACCAATTCCGACGGCTGCAATTTATAAAGTTGCTCACTCAAATGGGAAAGCCGTTCCCTTCCCTCCGCCAAATACCACAAACAATCACCGGTAGAAACATCCGCAGCGCTCAGACAAATTCTCTCCCCCTCTTCCAGCAGATAAACCAAATAACGGTGCCGCCCCTCGGACAGCACTTCCTCGTTAAGAGCCGTACCGGGAGTAACAATGCGGATAACATCCCGCTGCACTATATTTCCCTGGGCTTCTTTTGGATCCTCCGTCTGCTCGCAAATGGCTATACGATAACCCTTCTTCACCAACTTGGCCAAATAACCCTCCACAGCATGATAGGGCACACCGCACATGGGCATATCCCCATTGCTATTGCTCCTTTTGGTCAGGGTCAGATTCAACTCACGACTGGCAACAAGGGCATCCTCATTGAACATCTCATAAAAATCCCCTAACCTAAAGAACAGTAGTTCATCAGGATGTTGCTTCTTTACCGCCATATATTGTTCCACCATAGGTGTCAAACTCATTGCACAGCTCTTCCTTTCACCAACCAGGTTTGGGCCTTCTCCACCAGTACCTGCACCTCATCCCCCGGTTTATAATTCCTGCCTTCAACAGGCCACAGCACCAATTTGTTACCACCTGTCCTGCCGCTCCAAATTTCCGTGTTCTTGGTGGGACCCTCTGCAAATACCAAATACTCCTTCCCCACCATTTTCTTATTGCAGGCCAAACTGTTAATATTTTCTAAATCCATCAACCGCTGCAAACGTTGCTTTTTCATATCCAGAGGAATCTGATTCTCCATTTTAGCCGCCGGCGTACCACTACGCCTGGAATAAATAAAAGTGAAGGCGGAATCGAAACCCACTTCCTGCACCAAATCCAAAGTGCCTTGAAAGTCTTCCTCCGTTTCACCGGGAAACCCTACAATAATATCCGTGGTAATCACCGCCTGCGGCACCGCCAAACGAATCTTCCTAATCAACTCCAAGTAATGCTCCCGTGTGTAGCCCCGATTCATCCTGCGCAAAATCTCGTTACTGCCACTCTGTACCGGCAAATGAAAATGCTCAGAAATGTGCCGACCCTTGGCCACAGCCCCAATCACCGCATCGCTGATATCTCTGGGATGACTGGTCATATAATGCAACCGTTCCACTCCCGGAATGGCATCCACCGCCAACAGCAAATCAGCGAAGGCCTCCGACACCCCAAACTCCTTACCATAACTGTCCACATTCTGACCCAAAAGAGTAAACTCCTTGTACCCCTGGCTTACACCCTGTCGAACCTCAGCAAGAATATTCTCCTTCTTCCGGCTCCGTTCCCTGCCCCGTACATAAGGTACAATACAATAGGTGCAAAAATTATTGCACCCATACATAATGGGAATCCAGGCATGAAAGGACGACTTGCGAATTTTTGTTCCCTCGAACTCCTTTGGCCGAACCGTCAAATCGAGAAAAGCAGCACGATTTTTATGATTAGTCAAAATGTTCTTAAAATCATCCACATAGCTTGTTCCCAACACCAAATCAATCTGGGGATACTTCTGCAAAAGTTTATCACCTTCCTTTTGGGCCATACAACCGGCCACGGCGATAATAACGTGGGGGTTAGCAACCTTTACCGCCTTCAGTTCCCCAATTTTGCCCGCAATCCTTTTTTCGGCACTTTCCCGTACACAACAGGTATTCACCAATATAAAATCTGCTTTATGAAAATCTGCAACATACTGGTAACCAAGCTCCTGAAGCTGACCTGAATAATGTTCCCCGTCACTTTCGTTCATTTGGCATCCATAATTCAACAACGAATAAAACTTACTCATAACCTAACCTATATTCCGTATACATACGATACTACACCCCATTATAACACAAAAAAGAAAAATCCTCCATCATTTTTATACGGAGGATTTTTGCTTTTTATATAAAATCATTTACAATTCAATCTGTCTACTGAATGCTCTCCCCATCGGTTAATATCCAAAATCGTATACGAGGCGGCATCTATGGAAAAAGAAATGTTTTTTTGAACCGCCTCAGCTATATCCATCCCCAACCAATGAAAAAGAATATTATGAATAGTACCTTTGTGAGTAACAACCACCGCATTGTCATTTTCCAAATCCAGATTTGCATCCAGCCCCAAAATAGTCCGACAGAAAAATTCCCGTCTGGTCTCGCCTCCAGGATAATTTCTGTGATCCAACTGAGGTCCCGGTTCCGGTCTGAAATAAATTTTTTTTGCCTCTTCCTCAGAAAGATTGGCGGCCTCCCCGTTACACTTCTCCCGCAAGAATTCGAAGTTCTCAATCTCGCCGGCAAACTGCAAGGCCTTAGCAACAATTTCCGCGCTCTGCCTGGACCGCCGCAAATCACTGGTCACAATACGTAGAGGACTGGTCAAAAGTTTTCCATGAAAATATCCTCTCAAGTGATAGGCCGTCCTCTCCATCTGCTTGATGCCAAACTCAGTCAGTTCCGAATCCGTCCAACCGCCTGTCAAATGCTGTGTATGATGTGTTGCCTCTCCATGCCTAACTAAAACAATCATCGATTAATAGCATCCTCTCCGCATTTATTACTTACAGCATCAGTGTCATCAGTTACATCCGCAGCCCCCTCAAATTCCTCCATCAATTCAATCTGTCGCTGCAACATATACTTCATGTTTTTGCTGAAAGAACTTGTCTTTGCCAAAACATTCGCATAATCATTACGTGCAATGGTGGCCTTATTCTGTGCATCAAAAATCATTCTGTTACTTCTGTCTTCGGCATCGGCAATAATCTTACGGTAATTGCTATTAGCATCCATCATCATTTGATGCACTTCTTCCCTGGCATTTTCCAATATCTTCTTACTCTCAGAAATCGTATCCTCACTGGTCTTCTTACAAAAATCTTCAGTGGATGTCTTCAGGGCCTTCGTTTCCTCCTCTGCAGAAGTACGCAGTTCGGTAGCATAAGCATCCGCATCATCACGCATCCGCTGACATTCCATTTCACATGCCTTCTTCAAACTGTCAACACGAATTTTTATTTGGGAATACAATTCTGACGCCTTCTCCGTCGCTTCATCCACAAGCCGATGCGCCTCGTTCTCCGCAGCATGTAAACTTTGAGCACACCTATCCTTGGTTTCCTTTTCCACCAATTCGGCCTGCTTCATACTATTGTTGCGCACCTCGTCAGCTGTTTCCTGGGCCACAGCCAGAGTACTTTGCATAGTGGTCTCCATCTGCTGATAGTATTCCAATTTGCTGGAAACCCGCTCAATGGTCTGTTTCAAATTGGCATTATCCAGGTAAACATACTCCAACTCTTTGCAAATTTCTTCTAGGAATTTATCCACCTCTGCCGTATCATAGCCCCGCAACCCTTTTGCAAAGACCTTTTTTTTGATTGCTTCCGGTGTCAACATGCCTTAACCCTCCTTCACATATACCGTCTCAAGACAAGACCCACCCTGCCTTTTTTGGTGGTTCCTCCAACTTCAACAACTACAACCTTGGCTCTCTTTCCAAAGTTTATTTCGACCCCCTCGGTCACCTCCTGGGACGGTTTCCTTGCCGCCACCCCGTTGATAAACACATTCTTTGCTTTTATCTCTTCCGCCATACGGCTGCGACTGATTCCATATCCTGCCGCCGCCACCACATCAATCCGCAAATCCGCCACCGTTGTCCGAATTTCCTTAAAATTCTCCCCCAACTTCTTCCCTCACATCTATCCTCTTACTCCAAGGCACCACCCTTGTTATCAACATCCACCATTCTGGGAGCGCAAAACATACTTTTCTGGTCAATCTTTTGAATAGTCCCGCCCACTGCGTAGACAACACCACACACAAAGTCATTGATACGGGCAGAAACCACTTCATCAGTTTTTTCGTAATTCACTATCACAGACTGTTCACGCTTCAAATATTCAGCAATCTGTTGGGAATCATCAAAACTCTCCGGATGAACAATAACAACATGCAATGCTTTCGCCAGAACCGTCACAGCATTAAGCTCCTGCTTCTCCTTGCTCTTGAACGCCGAAAACGATTCTTTCCTCTCCAGTTCGACTTTCCTGATTGACAAATTCTTGTCCTGTTTGAGTACCGGTCTCGAAACGGGATTTGCCACTATTGCCTCACCCGCCGCCACACTCTTCTTCTCGGCTACCTGACCGACAACCGGCTTTCTCCTGACATGCTGCAAAAGCTCCGGCGGAACACTTTCATCAAACTTCTCCTCCGGGCCTGACGCCTGCCCAGTAACTTCCTCCTCATCGTATTCCTCGTCAACAATACCGATTTTTTCAATCATCTTGTCCAAAAAACTCATTTTCCACCTCAATACTTGATACTGTAATCCCGCTCCCCAAAAAGAGCCCTGCCTAAACGAATTTCCGTCGAACCTTCCTCTATGGCCACCCTGTAGTCGTTCGTCATCCCCATACTCAGGACATCCACAGGATACACCCTCTGCAACTGTAAGAACATTTCCCTCGCCCTGCGGAACACAGGACGCATTTCCTCAGGGTCATCCACATCCTTGGCTATCACCATCAAACCGCGCACCCTCAAATTAGCAAACTCCGGCAATAGAGCTAACGCTTCCCTGTAATCCGCTTCACCGAAACCTGTCTTTTGCGGCTCACAGGTGAGATTGAGCTGTAACAAAATATCCTGAACCTTGCTGATGCGGGCCGCTTCCTCATTCAAAACCCTCATCAAATGGATGCTGTCCACGGACTCAATAACATCAAAAATGCCAACAGCCACCCGAACCTTGTTCGTCTGCAAATGTCCAATCAAATGCCACACCAATCCGCATTTGCCAATCTCTTCCAATTTGTGTTTTGCTTCCTGAACCCTGTTTTCTGCAATATGCTCAATCCCCGCCTTAGCCGCCTCTGTAATAACACCGGACGGATGATTTTTGGTCACAGCAACAAGGACAATACCAGATGGTAATGTGCTCACAAACTCCTTATTCATACAAATGCATTATAGCACATAAACAAAATATCTGCCACAAGAAAAATTATTTATTAGCAAATGTCCATCCACTACAGAAGCATACATAAAAACAAAAAAACCCAAACCTATGTTTGAGCATCTCTTACGGAAACATTTGGTGCCGCGGACCGGAATCGAACCGGTACGGATATCTCTATCCGAGGGATTTTAAGTCCCTTGCGTCTGCCAGTTCCGCCACCGCGGCAGAAAATATGGAGGCGACACCCAGAATCGAACTGGGGATAGAGATTTTGCAGACCTCTGCCTTACCGCTTGGCTATGTCGCCTTAAGTGGAGCGGAAAACGAGGCTCGAACTCGCGACCCCAACCTTGGCAAGGTTGTGCTCTACCACTGAGCTATTTCCGCACAAAAAATGGTGCCTCAGCGCAGAATCGAACTGCGGACACAAGGATTTTCAGTCCTTTGCTCTACCAACTGAGCTACCGAGGCATTGGCGACCCGGACGAGACTCGAACTCGTGACCTCCGCCGTGACAGGGCGGCATTCTAACCAACTGAACCACCGGGCCATAAGCTTATGTTTCGTCCAAAAACATAAGTCGGTTATTTATTATATCTATATGACGGCAATTTGTCAACATTTTTTTATCCTAATTCCATTATTGTCGGCTCAAGGTTCTGCAAAATCTTTTCTTCAACCTCCTGCAGGAAAAGATTTTTTTTCGCCGTATGTCTCTCCTCATTGAATGCTACATCAAAATTGCGGGTGAACTGAAACACACGCTCTTTCTTCAATTCACCAAACACTTCGTTGCGGTATTCGTTATAAAAAATTGCCAGTTGGTTGCCTTCGCTTTCCTTTTCATAAGCAATAAGCACATAGGAACCATTGAGAAATTGCAATGGTGCTGCGGGCGTGATAAAAAGTTTGTAGCCATTGATTTCTTGGGGAAGTTTTTGCACAATATCCCATTTGGCAAACCCCAAATCAGCCGCCGTAGAAGGATAACCGGCATTACAAGACCTACTAATTTGCCTAATGATTTTTTCCAATTCCGGTGCAACCATTGTCGCAAAACTCTTAGCATCACGGCTGTAAAAACGGTCATCACGAAAACGAAAAAGTCCGACATTTTTTACAACAACAAAATCGCCGGTTTCCTCTGTATAAACCACATCTAAAGCACAACTATCAGCATTTTCATAGCGGACAAAAGTATATTCCGCACCATCCTGACTAAAAACTTTTTTTAATTGGAAATCTAAAACCTGTTGAGGAATATTATTCAAAAAATCCCAATCTTTCAACTGTTCTGCAACAACATTACATCTTTCAATTTTCATAATTAACGAATTAACTCTCTGCCTTCCATAATATTCACCAAGTCACAAAGCCGCCACTTAATTTTTTCCACAGGCGGCGTGTGGTTGCCCAAGTCCCTTATTTCGTGTTCATACACATGGTCTGTCAAAACCTTGTCCAAGTCCGCACGGTAGCAAACTAAATCTGCATCCACATCAAGCCGCACAACCGGCCCGTTCTCCCAACCGCAACGGGAACTGTCCAAAAATTCACTGTAACTATAAACCCGCACCAAAACAAGGGCATCAACCTGAGCATTTTTAACCGCATTGGCAAGCAGTTGTTTATCAATGACCCGCACATCCAAATCCCTGCGAAGATTAGTAAGTTTCTCGCCTTCCACCAGTTCATAATAAGGGAAATGATATGCCCAACGGGTAACTGCCCGCCATTCCTTATAGTCCTTGCCCTCCACATCACCAGTGTAATCCTGCACAAGGAAAGCCACCGGCTTGGGCTGGGCGGCAAAACCAAAAAGAGGTGTAATGCAAAACACCGCAAAGACCAAGAGGGAAATTATTTTTTTCATCTTAGTATCCCAAATCCTCTGCTACTAAAATCACTTTAATTCTGCCCTGAGGATTGCAACGGCGAGTCCAGACGAACTGGTTACAAATGCTGTCCGCACTATTGCATTTTACGCAAACTGCAGTGCCGATACAACCGCATTTCTTTTGTGGAAATCTTTGCATATTCATAGGAGCCGAATCACTCCAAGCACGCTTGAAAGCCGCATCATAATCGGCACAAACCTTATTCATACCTGCCACAACGATGACTTGTTTTGGCCCAAAAATCAAAGCCGC